>CAZFDE010000050.1:0-18730 GCA_964517795.1 uncultured Pirellulales bacterium
CTGACCGCATTAACCTCCGAGCAGTATCCGGATACGAATTACCTTGAGAAAATCGTTTACAAATATAATCTTTGCAACCGTCTTTGCCGAATCGAGACCTATGATGATACGCAAACACTAACCGATGTCGTCGAATACAAATATAATCCCGACGGTATCCGCGTCCAAAAGACAGTCGATCCGGACGGCTCGCCGGTCGTTACCGATTATATTGTCGATCCGTACAATCACACGGGTTACGCACAGACACTGGTTGAGACGGATGGTACGAATACAACCAGTTATGTCATCGGCGATGATGTTCTGGCCCAGGCGACCGATACAGCGACGCCGAAATACCTGTTGTACGATGGCCATGGCTCGACCCGTCAGCTTACCAATGACAGCGGCGCGGTCATCACGGACCAGAATTACAGCTATGACGGCTACGGCGTCATGCTGGGTGGCAATCCGCAAGCAGCAATGCAAACACATCTATTGTACGCGGGCGAGCATTTCGATACGCATTCGCAGCACTACTATAACCGTGCGAGGTGGTACAACCCATTGAGCGGATTATTCAACCGCATGGATCCATACAGCGGCAATACCCAAGACCCGCAGTCGTTGCACAAATACCTCTATTGCCATGCCGGCCCAATCAACAATATCGATCCAATGGGACTATTTAGCTTGAGCCAAATCAATGTAACTATTGCCATTCAAAGTGTAATGTTCACACTGAATTTTGTTTCAGCAGTACACCATGCCAAACGATTGGCTATTTCTGTTACAGAGGTCATAAATCAGTGGTCTCGTGGATATTTCTGGAAAGGATTGGCTTATGTGGCGATGGCAGCGCTTCATGGAATCGGTTTAGTCCTGAACATGGTCGGCATGATGGCAAGTATGACACCACCTCCCGGGTTATCAGGAGCAACTCTTGCCTTGGCCGGAGGTGGGGCAATGACTGTCAATGGAATTTGGTCGGTAATTATATCAAATCCGGCCTTGGCAGATTGGGTGCTTTCCACAGTTGCACCTTTGGCTTTTAGTGCTTTCATAGTATTTATGGCTTCAAGGGCGGGTGGTGGAGGCGGTTCATCTGGTGGCGCTTCGAGCGAAGACCATCATAAAGTTCCGCATAGCAATAAAACGTATGAACATGAAAATCACCCCTTGATGAAACAGGCGGGTTGGGGTAAAAAAGATTTGCAGAAAATGCCGGAAAATCGAATGAAGCTTTATAATCATCGCGGAAGGCATTGGAATGTTTATCATCAAAATATAAAGAAAATGATGGATGATGCGTTGCCGAGCATAGAAAATAAAGGTCAAGGTGCGGCAAGAGAAGCATTAAGGAAAATATTTAATGAAATAGAAATTGGAATCAAAAGTGGTGAACTTAAACCGTATGGAAGCAAGGAAGTATGGACAAATTGATAGGAGTATATTATGCCTTACCATGAACTAATGTACGATAATGGTTATGAAGGAGGGCAGGTAATCGGTGACTATGTAATGGGTTTAGTAGATCCAACGATCGATATAAGTAAGAAACCTGAATTGCTGGAGAAAGTGTTTAGCCCAACGACATTCTGGAAAGGAGAACCTTTTAAAGGGAAAATTCCGGATTTTGTTAAGCTTTTCATTAAAAAAGAAGATGAAAATGAAGAACAATTGGATCTTCTGCCCAACCCTGTATCATGGTTAATTTTTTCTGAACGCTTAACCGAGTATGCTTTGCCCTTTATTAAAGAAGATGTACAGATTTTCGATCCACCAATATATAGGGAATCTGATGGAGCCAAAGTTGGTGGTTACAAACTTATCAATCCAATTCGCGTCATTGACTGTTTAGATAAAGAAAAATCGAATATAAAAAAAGCAGAGGATGGTCATATAAAATTATGTCTGGATATGCACATAAAGGAAGATTGTGTAGGAAATCATCATATTTTCCGAGTAAAGGATTACCTTCCTTCAATTATTTTAAGTGATGTATTTGCTAAAGGTATAAGAAAAGAGGGATTTGAAGGTTTTGCTTTTTTGCGACTGGGCGTCTCATAAAAAACTATCCCGTATGATACAAAAATATAAATTTGGTTTTGTTCTTTGACAACTGAAGAGTGAATTTCGTGGTGTGTAATGCCATCGAAGGTTCCTCCTACGCTAAAGCTATGGAGAGACAAGCTGCCACCCGCGCACCAAAAACTTCATTTTGGTGCGGGGCAAGCTCAAGGGCCGTTGTCAGTCCGCCAGTAGATCCCGACAGTAGGCCCAAGCAAAGCGTGGGCGTAAAAATAGGTATCTATCTGACAACGGCCGAAAAAATAAGGCTGAGCGCAGATGGCAAGTTAATTTGCTATTTTCTATTTACGATTTATTATTTTCCCGGACAAGCCGACGAAGGTGCACGTCCAGATCGACCCGGCCGCGAATCCGGATGCCGATCCGCTGGTTGCAGCACACTGGGCGACCACCGCCTACCAATATGATGAGAACGGCTATGTCAGCAAAACTACCGACCCCGTCGGCAATATCACCGAGACGGCCTATGACAAAACCGGCAACCTGCTGCGAACGATCCAAAAACTGCCCGATGGGACGACCGAGGTTTTGACCACCGAGTATAGTTATGACCAGTCGGGCCGGCTGATCTTCACCGGTACGCACAAAGACAGTGTCTGGTCGTCGATGACATTGAATTATTATGACGCCGGCAGCCGGCTGACCGATACGGTACAGGTCTGTATCGACGGTAGTGATATCGCCGATAAGGACGACCTGGTCGTATTCGACGAACAGAGCGGCTACGCGCATTTATATACGGCCGACAATCTGCCGAATGCGGGTACGCATATTCGCACGACATATGATTATGATGTGGCTGACAGCGGCTCGCACGATCAGCCGTACAGTGTCTCTGAGCCGTATCCGGATAACGGCTCGGCCGTTTATACCCGCTTTATGCATTATAACGCAAACGGCGCCCAGGATTGGTCGTATCTCGAATGGATCGACCCGGCCGGCGGCGATGCGTATGCCGACCAATATGTCTATACGGTCAATCATTACGACAGCGCCGGTCGTGTGATCAAAACCGAGCGGAAGGTCAACAGTACGGCCCTAAACGATCCGGTAAACAATACGGCCGACAGTACCGTTGTGCTCTCGCAGACGAAGTATAACGCCATCGGCAAGGTTGACACCTCGATCGACGAAAACGGCCAACTCACGAAATTCGAGTACGACCAGGCCGGCAATATCGTCGAGACCCGCACGTACCAAAGCCTTGCGATCTATGAATATAACGCCGATTCGTACCTGACGATCAGCCGCACGCTCTACGACGCCGAAGGCCGGGTTTTGGTCAGCCTCGACACCCACGCAAAAAATGAGGCCGCCAACGGTACCGAGAATGTTTACGATGCCCTCGGGCGCGTAACCGAAACCCGCCGCTGGGCCGATGTAGAAATTACGGTAGCCACAGAGACCGCAGAGAACTCAGAGCTTATTGTAAGCGCAACCGGCTGGACGTCGGATGGCAAGACACCGACAATCGCGTCGAGCCTGTCGGCCGGTGAGATCGGCCCGCTGTCTTATACGAAAACGATCTACGATGTGGCCGGGCGGGTCAAGCATTCGATTGCCCTCGACGCCGACGGTGTCGAGCAGGTTACAACTTACGAATACGATACGGCCGGCAAACAGACCGCGACAATCGACCCCTTAGGCCACTATCTGGATAACCCGAATAATAATCTATATGTTGATGACATAAGACTTTATGACGGAACGATTCAGGTAAAGAAGGTCAATTTCGCGAATTTCGATTACAGCGTTTATGAGGACCCGGCCAACCTAACCGGTAACTTTACCGGTACTCACAAGAGCCAGACGCACTACGAAGGCACCCGCCGCGATTACGTAATTGATGCGCGGAGTAACCAGACCGATTTCACCTACGATGCCCTCGGCCGACTTGAAAAGACAACACACCCTTCGGTCGATTACATCGACAAAAGCAATGCCCCACAAACCGGAAACCTCTTTACCTATATTGGGTACGACGTTTTTGGGCGAAAAAAATGGCAAACAGAACCAACATACAATCAGGGAACACCGGATGATACCGACGGCCTGCGGCAGTTTGAATATGATACAGCGGGAAGATTGATAAAGGTTACGATGCCGAAACCCACTCCATCGGATGCGAATCCTGTGTATCGGTATATTTACGATGACTATGGAAATCAGGTCGGGATTATCGATGCGAAAGATCGCATGACCGTATTCGAATACGATCATTTGGGCAACCAGACGGCCAAACACATGCCGTTTATCCCGACCAATCCGCTGCCGGCCGATATCGATACGGCCGGGGAGGTTTATACGGCCCTGTCCAATGCCAGCCCTGCGCCGAATGTCCAGACAAAAGAATATGACGAATTCGGCAGGCTCGAAAAGTCAATCGACTATGAAGGTCAGGTCACCGGCTATGTTTATAACTTCCGCGGTCAGCCGGCGTATATCGAATATTTCAATACCGAATCCGACTACCCGGCCAACCCCGCCGAGATCATGGCGATTACCTACGACGATCTCGGTAGAAAAGATGAAGTCTTCGTCGATGACACCAGCGTCCAGCACTTCGCCTACGATACCGAAGGCAGAATCTATACCATCGATACGCCACAGGGCGCTATCGGCTATGGCTATGACGAGGTTACCGGTAAACGTAATGTCGTACTGACACCCGATACCGATGTCTGGGCCAATATCGATACCAAAACCGGCTATCTCTATGATGCGATGGGCAGACTCAAGGAAGTGATTGTCGAAAAACGCAATACCGTTGACCTGATGGACGATACCCCGACCGGTGAAGAAGAACGGATTGTCTATGACTATACCGATACCGGTTCGCTGGATACGGTAACGCGTGTGGTTGACGGCACCGATATCCTGACGACCAAATACCTCTATGATGCAATGAACCGCTTAACCGGTGTAACCAATAAGGATTCATCTCAGACCACGCTTAGCAGCTTTGCTTATACCCATTATGCGGACGGCCAAAGGGAATCGGTAACCGAACTGGATAGCACAACCATCGACTGGCGTTACGATAACCTCAATCGGCTGGTCAAGGAAGATTACGATGCACCGGGCACGAATGATGATTATGTCCATGATTATCAATTTGATCTGGCGAGTAACCGTACACAATGGACCAAAGATGGTACGCCAACTTATTACTTCTGCAATGCCAAAGATGAATTAGAGAAGGAAACATCCGATCAGGACGGCATCAATGTTCTGGTCAGTTATCAATATGACGATAACGGCTCCATGACACAGAAAGCGGTAACCGGTGGCGATACAACGGTCTATGATTATACGCTGCAAGGATATCTCGAAAGTGTCACAATCGGCAGTAACCCGACGATCACCTATGCATACGATCCGGATGGTATTCGGATTAGTAAACAGGTGGGTTCAAACAATCCGGTGAACTACTTAATCGATGCGTTCAATCCAACGGGGTATGAGCAAGTTATTAAGCAGACTCAAACCGGTAGCGATGATGTTGCATTTATCATCGGCCATGACGTACTGGCCCAGGCAACAGGGACGGCCGCACCAGTGTTTATGTTAACCGATGCCCATGGTTCGGTACGCAATCTGGCCGACAATGGCGGTGCATTGATCAGCGGTCAAAGGTATGATTATGATGCCTATGGTAATATCGTCAATACGGTCACTCCGCAAACGAATATGCTTTACAGCGGCGAGTGGCGCGATATGGATATCGAAAATGACTACCTGCGCGCGCGTTGGCTGGATTTCGCCACAGGTAGAATGATCAGCAAAGATGTTTATCCGGGTCATTATGCTAGTCCGTTAAGTTTACATCGATACATGTACGCCAATGCGAATCCGATCATGAATGTTGATCCGACAGGCCAGTTTGCCGTTGCAATGATGACTGATATATCAGTAGCTAATGCAGTTAGAGTTAATATTGGAATGTCGATTGCTGTTAATGCTTTCTTGATCGATCATTATATAAGATATAAATCTGGTGTTGCTCATAAGGCAGCAGGACAAGAAATAGAAACATTTGTTCAAAGTGCTCCTTCACCATTGACGCAATTTGATTTTGATGCCCTTGAGAATAGAATTAAGAATCGTTTGGGAAGAAGAAATAAAAAGAAATTGTATTTGCACTATAGTTCTAAGGAGCACTCAACATCATTACTTATGAATGGTTTATTTGACAGTTTCAGGTTACCTCCAGACGGTTCATTTGCTACAAGAACTGTTTACTCAACAGGGTGGGCAGCTAAATATAAATTAGCATTGAAACATAAGAACCCTCCAGATAGTATATATGTTGTTTTGCCTAGGTATAGGTATGGTCCAACAAGAGGTCCAGAGAATGTTCTACCTGCCATAGACAAACAAGGACTATATATGGGTGGTGGTGGAATACAATATATATTTGGATTAGGTTCTGGAGGTTCTGGTACAGTGTTCGGCCCTATACCTCTTCCAGAAGGTCAATATATATGGTAATGTAATGGAAAGGATGCAGAATGCCGAATGGTGATCCAAATTGGGGTATAGAAAAGTTTCACGAGGTTGAGAAGTTTTTTTCTAAAATAGAAGCTATTTTAGAAAATTTTGCAGAAGAACATAATTTGCTAATAGAAAAATATTATCATCAAGGAGAAGATTGGAGTTTCCTATTTAAGCATAGTCAAGGTGGTATTGGGAAAATACAAGCGCAGAAAAAGGGAGAGAATAAAGTTGTTCTCTATCCTTTATGGTGGATAGATGATTTTGCAGAAAATCGCAGAGATCACATAAATGGTGAGCCTGTTGTTCTTACTCTAAATAAACTTGAACTGCAACAAGAGCTTCAAAAGATGCTTGTTTTAATTCTTTCTTGGAGAAAAGAAGATTTAACAATAGGGGCATCTGATGATCTTTGCAAAATGGGCTTTTCAAGGAAGGATTTTGAAAGACAACAAGCGAAATACCCGACACCTACTTGATATTATTTCTATACCGACAGTGACCAGCTTGAAAAAGAGACCTCCGATGCTTTGGGAGATACGGTTTTGGTCAGCTATGCGTATGATGACAATGGTTCGTTGACAGAGGCCGATGGCGGCACGGTTACGACCTATACCTACAATCTGCAAAACCGGATGGACTCGGTTACGGTCGGCGCTAATCCGACAATTACGTACGAATACAATCCAGATGGCATCCGCGTACAGAAAAAGGTTGGCAGTGCAAACCCAATCAACTATCTGATTGACCCATCGAACCATACCGGTTATGCCCAGGTCTTCAAGCAGACCCAGGCCGATAGCGATGATGTTGCATTTATCATCGGCCATGATGTGATGGCCCAGGCAACCGGGACAACTTCACCGGTATTTATGATCTATGACGGCCACGGTTCGACACGGCAGTTGGCCGACAATAGCGGAGCCATTGTATCGGGCCAGAACTACAACTATGACGCTTACGGCAATATCATCAACGCCGTAACGCCACAGACCGATTTGCTGTACAGCGGCGAATGGCGAGATACCGATATCGACCTCGACTACCTCAGATCACGTTGGCTGAGAACCACCACCGGCCGATTCACCCAAAGAGATAGCTACCCCGGCAGCAAACGCGATCCTATAACACTGCATAAATATTTGTATTGTAATAGTGATCCTGTCAACAGGATTGATCCCTCTGGTAATTTTGCGACTGGAACAATGTCAGAGGTGTCGATTTCAATGGCAATCGCACAACAAATACAAGTCGGTGCTTCAATCGTTGTGTCTTATCATGCATATAGTGCGTTAAAAGGCTTGGAAAGCAGTGCTGGTCATAGTATTGCAAAACGTATAGTAAAAGAATATGTTCAGACAGTTCCAGAACCATTTACACAAGAAGCATTTGAAGAGCTGCAAAATAGGATAAACAGAACACGCTTTAATACAAAAAAGTCAATATATTTACATTACAGTTTTAAGAATATTGCGCATTTGTTCGGTGAACTATCAGGCTTAAAAGCGCCGTCATGGTGTACAAAGACTGTTTATCCAACGGGGTGGCATGCAAAATATTATCTTGCTTTATTTAAGGGCGGGCCTCGAAATGCCATTTATATAGTCTTGCCATATGATCACAATAAATGTTATTATGGGAAAACAGCTAAGCCAAAACAAGACACTTATCCCCCCAATTTTGGCAATTGGCTAAGAGGCGGGGGCCAACAATGGCACTTTCCTTTTGGCACAGATCCGGGTACCGTATTTGGGCCAATTCCGATTCCGGAAGGTAGTTTGAATGATACTTTGGGAGGTATAAAATGAAAGAAGACATATGGGGTAAACCCAAAGACGGCATCGCAGAGTTCTTTGAATTAAATGGAACAATAATTAGAGAATTTGCAATAGAGCACAATATGAATATTGAAAAATATTATCATAACATAGATGGTTGGCAACTCGTTTTTCAGCATCCAAAAGGTGGGGCTTGCTATATTGAAATTACAAAGAAGACAGAAAAGAGTTTTGAACTTTTAGCGGATTGGTGGTTGGATGATTATAAAAGTAACAAACGTTTCCATAAGCCTTCGGAAAAATTACAATGCTCTATAGAAAACAAAGATTTGTTAGAAAATTTAGAAAATCTTCTACAAAATATTTTGTCTTGGGAGAAGGGTAGTTTAACATCTCTTGGAAAATCATTTACGAAATTGAAAAAAGAAGAAGTTGAAGAAGATTTAAAAGAGTATCCAATACTAAAGGCATGATCGCCCCCGTGCAGTACAAAAATATATACAGGCTGATATTATTCTTAAATTTTACTGAATAACTGTTGTAGCGTTCTTTGAAAAGTGAAAACCTTGTTGCCCGGCCAGTAGCACCAATAATGTTGATGTCGTCGATTACCGGTATAACCCGTCGGGCATGCGCGTTCAAAAGTACAGCTTTACCGTCGCGCAAAACTATCTTGGCACAACCGACGAACAGACCAACGCAACCAATAAGACGACGATTACCTATCTGGTGGATTCGCATAACCCAACCGGCTATGCGCAAATCTTCGAGGAATACGATGGCACGACGCGAACGTATTACTGTATCGGCGACGATGTTCTGACCCAGAAGAAAGGTGCGGCCGACACGCAGTACCTGCTCTATGACGGCCTTGGAAGTACACGCCAACTGGTCAACGATGATGAGTCCGTCGCCGATACCTACAGCTATGATGCGTATGGCAATATGCTCGGCGGCAATCCCACTGCCGCTGCCCCCGCGGCCGCCGACCTGCTCTACGCGGGCGAACACTTTGATATTCATTCGCAACATTACTACAACCGCGCCCGCTGGTACGACACCCTCACCGGCCGCTTCAACCGCACCGACCCCTTCGCCGGAAACCTACAGGATCCCCAATCCCTGCACAAATACCTCTACTGCCACGCCAATCCGCTAAACAACATTGATCCAACGGGTCGATTTTCGATGACGGAAATGGTCAATGTCAGTGCGATCATTGGTTCAATCAGCGGAATTATGGGTTATACGCTTAGTGCTGTAAAGGGCGGTACTTTTGTCGAAAACATAAGAGCGGGTGCGAAGTGGTTTACTGTTGGCTTTTTAGCATCAGCGATTGCTTATGGCAGTGTATGGGCTATACATTCACTATGGGCATATCTTGCTGGTGGTGGCGCATCCCTTTTAAAACCAACTTCTTGGCAGGAAGCAGAATCTATGTTGGGTAAAGCTCTGCAATTGCCAAAAAATACCACAACACATTATTATAATGGGATGACAAGAGGCGGGATTCCAGATTTTATTGATTTTAGTAATAAATATATCCATGAGTGCAAATGGGTTCAAAGTTTATATATGTCGGATCAACTGAGGAATTATGCCGTATTGGCTAAAGTATGGGGTTGTAGAATTTATATTTATGTCAGGGAAGACACTTTTGTAAGCAGTAATGTTATAAAGTTAGTTGAAGATACCGGTGGAGGGATCGTCAATATATTCAAATGACTTTTTGAGAAAGAGGAATGAAATGGGAAATATAGAGTTCAAGATATCATCTGTAAGTGATTGGTCTGCTGTACAAAAAGCCAATGAATTTGTAGAGGTATTAATGCGACATGAGAATTTCCTGCTACCGGAAAGATTTGATAGGCAAGAGCCAGCACGTTTTGTATTTAATTCGAACAATCTTTCTGAATTTATCAAGTATTGGACTTCAGATTTTGTCGGTTTTCATGTAACGAGAAAAAAACCGTACAATATGTTTATGTTGATTGATATTTGGAAGAAAGAACACAAAACACTTAATAGTATTATTGCAAATATTAATGCTAAGTATTTTCAATATATAGATAATTTAGAAAAGTTATTGAGAAGTGTTAACGAATTGTATGTATGGGGATCAATTGACCATGGATATATTTGTCATGAGCGCGAAAAAGAAAAAAATAAGTATTACAGTCGAAAAACTTATGGTATAATTAGTAGGTTGCCTATATACGGTGGGAATAGATTGCAGGAAGGGCTTCCCGGTATTTACTGGGCTAATTATTTTGGTCCACTATATGTGAGATTTTTTGGTCGAGAAAAATTCTTATCCGTGCCGGCATACTACAAAGAAGAACTATCAGACGGCGGGTTTTTGCTTTTGACTTCCGAAAGTCCATTTGACTATCAAAAGAAAAAGACGCATGAATTTGAAAAAAGGATTATCGACCATTTGGGCAGAGAGGCCTTTTTCGAAAAAAGGCATCCTAAAAAAGTTTGTAAAGTTCCTGAATTTGTCTATGAGCAGAAAGCTTTAGGCCGACCAATTGAAATCGTAGCTTTTGATGCTGTATCAAAAATTATTCCTGAGCCCGAAAAATTTATAAAAGAAGCCGAGCAATTATCAAAGGCCTTACTTGACCGCTTTCAAAAACTGGACTATTCTCCTGAGAATTTACAGTATTTGGATGATTTAATTGTGAAAAAATCTCGCGGTAGGTCCGAACCATGGTCTAATGAGATAGATAGGCAACTCTTGAAAGAATTTACAGCTTACTATGGCGAAGTACTTCGTCGTGAACGAAATGGTAAATGGGATGTTAAACTGGGGAGCGGAAACGATATGCATCCTATTATTGTTTTTAAAGAGGATCATAATAGAATAATAGAATATCCATTTCTTAGTGTATACAAATTATGGTTGGAACGACAACGTTCAAATGGTTTGTCAATAAGATTTCATCAGGTTCACAAAAAGTGATATTCCCCCGGTTGCAATTAAAGCCGTCCTGGCGGTCATTAAGTCTGTATCACCGCTGCCTGTGCGTCCTGCTGGCCTATACCATGCTGCTGTGTCCTTCTCACCTGCAGCAATTAGCCCGGGGGGCAATTGACTACGGCACCCTCACGACCGGTGACTGGCACGCGGGTCAGCGAATCGTCGAATACGGCCGTTGGGACGGAACAGTCGGGACCTCTAATTTCATCGAAGGATACGACCAAAATGGTTCCGTCCTCGAGAAGCTCACCTGGGATACGCAGGGCACCTCCGACCGCAGCGATGATATACTCCAGGAACAGATCACCTATAAATATAACCTGCAAAATCGCCTCATCCGCGTGGTGACCGATTCCGACCCGGCCAGCGGCACCAATAATGTTGATGTCGTCGATTACCGGTATAACCCATCGGGCATGCGCGTCCAAACGTATACGTTTACCGTGGCGCAGAATTATCTCGGCACCGCCGATGAACAGACCCATGCGGCGAACACGGTAACCACCGATTACCTGATCGATTCGTATAACCCCACCGGCTATGCGCAGGTGGTCGAGCGGTGGAAAAGCGGAGATATGAACCCGACAACGTATCTGATCGGCGACGATGTCATCGGCCAGAAAATGCCCAGCCCCAAGCGGATCTTTCACCTGCACGATGGGCTCGGGTCAACGCGGCAGGTCGTACAATATGGCGAAGTGGTAGAGGCGGCCTACGCCTATGATGCCTACGGTGTGATGCTCGGCGGCAATCCCACTGCCGCTGCCCCCGCGGCCGCCGACCTGCTCTACGCGGGCGAGCATTTCGATACGCATTCGCAGCACTACTACAACCGCGCCCGCTGGTACGATTCCCTCACCGGCCGCTTCAACCGTGCCTACCGAAAAATTTCACATTTATGCCTAACAACAAGGGCGTTTACGATTTCGTAAACGCCCTTGTTGTTATAACTAAACGCCATGTTTTTTGCGTTTTTGGTCTTAATCTTTCACTTTTACTGGTCTTTGGCCTCGAACTCGGCATCGATGACATCGTCACCGCCTTTTCGCCGGGTTTCACCTTCCGGTGGCGGCGGGGGTGCCTGCTGACCGGGTTCGCCCTGCGGCGGGGTGCCGCCGGGTGCGCCGCCGGCCGCGGCCTGTTTCTTGGCCGCCTCTTCGTAGAGCACCTTGCCCAGTTCCTGGCTGGTGGTCGAGAGGTTCTCGATCGCCTTCTTGATCGCCTCGCCGTCCTCACCTTTACTTGCTTCCTTAAGGTTATTGACCGCGCTTTCGATCTTGCCCCGCGTATCGGCCGAGACCTTATCGCCGTGCTCCTTGAGCGTCTTTTCCGTCGAATAGACCAACTGGTCCGCCTGATTCTTCAAATCCACCAATTCGCGTTTCTTCTTGTCCTCTTCGGCGTGCGATTCGGCGTCCTGGGTCATCTTATTGATCTCGTCTTCGCTCAGGCCTGAGCTGGACTTGATCTGGATCGACTGTTCCTTGCCGGTGCCCAGATCCTTGGCCGAGACGTTAAGGATCCCGTTGGCATCGATATCGAACGCCACTTCGATCTGCGGCATGCCGCGCGGTGCCGGCGGAATATCGGTTAACTGGAACCGACCCAGCGTTCGGTTATCGCGCGCGAACTCGCGTTCACCCTGCAGGACATGGATATCGACCGAGGTCTGATTATCGGCCGCCGTCGAGAAGACCTCTTTCTTGCTGGTCGGGATCGTCGTGTTGCGTTCGATCAGCTTGGTCATCACACCGCCGAGCGTCTCCACACCCAGCGAAAGCGGCGTTACATCCAGCAGCAGAATATCCTTGACGCCCTCGTCACCGGCCAGGACCGCACCCTGGATCGCCGCACCGAGCGCGACGACCTCATCGGGATTGAGGCTCTTGTTCGGTTCCTTGCCGAACAGGTCCTTGACGATCTGCTGCACTTTCGGGATTCGCGTCGAACCGCCGACCAGCAGCACTTCGGCGATATCGCCGGCGGCGATTTTCGCATCGGCGATGGCCTTGCGGCACGGTTCTTTGAGCCGGTCGAATATCGGCTCGGCTAATTGTTCGAACTTGCTGCGGGTGATCGTCAACTGCAGGTGTTTGGGCCCGGACTGATCGGCCGTGATAAACGGCAGATTCACCGTCGTTTCAAGCTGCGTACTGAGTTCGCATTTGGCTTTTTCGGCCGCTTCTTTGAGCCGCTGGTGCGCCATCGGATCCTGTCGCAGATCGATGCCGTCGGTCTTTTTAAATTCGTCGGCCAGATGATTGATCAGCACCTCATCCAGATCGTCACCGCCAAGATGTGTATCGCCGTTGGTGCTGAGCACCTCGAAGACGTTATCGCCGATATCGAGGATCGAGATGTCGAACGTCCCGCCGCCGAAATCGAAGATCGCGACCTTTTCGTTTTTCTTTTTCTCCAGCCCGTACGCCAGGGCCGCGGCCGTCGGTTCGTTGATGATCCGCTCGACTTTCAACCCGGCGATCTTGCCGGCGTCCTTGGTCGCCTGTCGCTGGGCATCGTTAAAGTAGGCCGGCACGGTAATGACCGCACTGTCCACCTTCTCGCCGAGATAATCCTCGGCCGTGCGCTTCAGGTCCTGCAGGATCATCGCCGAGATCTCCGGCGGCGTGTATTCCTTGCCGCGAACGTTGACTTTAACCAGTTCGTCCGCGCCGCCGGTGATCTTATACGGCACAATCTTTTCTTCCGAAGAGACTTCGTGGTGCCGCCGACCCATAAACCGCTTTATCGAAAATACCGTATGCTCGGGGTTGGTCACCTGCTGGTGGCGGGCGATCTGACCGACTAAGCGTTCGCCTTTATCGGTAAAACCGACCACCGAAGGCGTCAGACGCGATCCCGATGCGTTCACCAGCACCTTTGGCGCCGACCCTTCCATCACAGCAACCACCGAGTTGGTTGTCCCTAAATCTATGCCAATGATTTTAGCCATAATTTCAGCTCCCTTCTTATTTTCTCTGTATTTGTCAAAACAGTCTGCATTTGCAGAAAAAGACCATATGATAAAAGTGCAAACGCTATGCCAGCGCCTTGGGTCAACAGGGCAAATAACTATAACATGCTATTATACAATGAGTTGAGGTGTTTTGGGTGTGGTTTTGAAATCCGTGATTTGATGAATTTTGCCATTTTGGCAGTCGGAACCGGCATATCAGCCCGATGGATCAATACGGATTCAACTTTCTTTGTTCAGTGCCGAGCGGATAATCTTGGCCCGCAGCACATCGCGATCGTTGGGGCTGAGTTCTTTTCCGGCGTTGACCTGCAGATGGGCCGGCTGGGTCAGCATAAACAAGCGGTTAATGGTGGTGATCGGCTGCCGCGCTGTATCCGACTGGATCGTTTCCATCAGTTGCTCCAGCGCCGGCGTACGGGCGTTCATCTGGTGATACATATTGATCCCCATCCGCAAATGACTCAGCAGCAGCAGTGCCTCCTGTGAGCTGATCAGGTGGGCATTGCGCAACAGGGCGATCGCCCGCGAGATCTTGTCGTCCAGCACCGCGGGTTGTTCGCTCAGCATATATTCGCGGGCCTTGCGTTCGTATTCGACGATCTCGGGGATGATCCGCTTTTCGAAATCGCGAATGATATCCTGCTCGTTGACGCCGAGTGTGATCTGGTTGGAAAGCTGGTAGAAATCGCCGATGGATTTGCTGCCCTCGCCGAACAGGCCGCGCACCGCCAGGCTCATATCCTTGGCCGCCTGCATGAATTTCTTGATCTGATCGGTCATCTTCAGCGCCGGCAGATGCAGCATCACCGACACCCGAATCCCCGTGCCCACATTCGTCGGGCAGGCCGTCAAATAACCGTACTTCGTGCTGAAGGCGTAATTGACCTTCGCTTCGATCATATCGTCGAACCGGTTGATCTGCTCATAACATGGCCCGAGCTGCAAACCGCCCTTGATCACCTGGATTCGCAAATGGTCCTCCTCGTTGATCATCGCCGCGAAGCATTCCTGCGCATCGATCACGGCCCCGCGCGGTCCTTTACCGAAAGCGTGATGGCGGCTGATCAGGTATCGCTCCACCAAAAAATGACGCTCCAATTTCGGTGTCTGGTTCACACTGACAAACCGCACCGGCTCGCCGAATTCCAGGTTCATTAAAATCTCCCGAAGCTTCTCGAGAATCTCGGTCTTATCCTTGTCGCTGCACCGGCTCAGGAATTTATATCCCGCCAGGTTCCGCGCCAGCCGGATGCGCGACGAAATCACCACATCGCAGCACGGGCCGGACCCGTCGAACCAGGGATTGATCTGATTGCCCATGTCGGCGAAATTCATTTGACTTTGCTTCCGTGATCTTTTGTGACCGAGGTCCGGATCGCGTCGATCTTGTCCCGCAGCGAAGCGGCGCTCTCGTAATTTTCCGTGCGGACCGCCTCGTCGAGCCGCTTTTTCAAGGTCAGCAGTTCGATCTCCTGCCGGGCCGTATCGGAAGTCTTCGAAGGCACCTTGCCGCAATGCACGCATTGCCCGTCATGGGCGCGGTCGATCAGCGGCTTAAGCGTCTCCTCGAACACCTCGTAATCGTAGGGACACCCCAGTTGGCCTTCTTTGGAGAACTGTTCCATCGTTACCCCGCAATGCGGACAGGTCACCCGGTCGTAAGACTGCCCGAAGATCTCCTCATCGGAGGGCTGGACCGCCAACAGATTGCCCAGCAGTTCCGTCAGCGGGATATTCGTCTTGACCATGATCCCCTGCTCGGATGCACAGTATTCGCACAGGTGCATCTCCGTCCGCATCCCGTCATTGATCTCCGTCAGGTGGATCGTTGCTTCGTTCTTTTTACATACTTGACAATGCATCATCAATCCTATTATACCACATTCGCATGCGATCGCGTCAAAAACCGTTCACTTTTCTACGGCCGTTTTCAAAGCGATTTCACCTCTCTTATTCAAGTATCGGCAAATACTGCTGGTTACTATACTTATAATTCCCCGGTCCGGTTCGGTTTTTAAGGGAATCGCTCAAACCGATAGTGGTTTTTACGCGGCCGGTTTGTTACCAAACACACCGTTAATGATCATGGTAATTAAGCCGTTTCTTGAGCCGCTTGCAGACATTATCCGGGATCAGGTTCGAGACATCGCCGCCCAGGGCCGCGACTTCCCGCGTCAGGGTCGAGCTGGTAAATCCGTATTCGGCGCTGGTCATGATAAATACCGTCTCGATCCCTGCGACCGCACGGTTGGTCATCGCCAGCTTCAGTTCGTAATGCACATCCGTCAGACTTCGCATCCCGCGCAGGATCACGTCCGCCTTCTTATGCCGCGCGTACTCCACCATCAGCCCGTCGAAACTCTCCACCGAGACCCGCGGCATGTCCTTGATCAATTCCGTAATCATCTCGACCCGCTCTTCGGGCGTGAACAGGGCGTTTTTGATCGGACTTCGCCCAACGGCCACGATCAGCTCGTCGAACAGCTTGATCCCCCGGTCGATCACATCCAGATGCCCCTTCGTGATCGGATCGAACGAACCCGGATAAATCGCACGTATCGCCTTTTTATGCATAAAATCGTCCTTCTGCTAAAACCGCTATTATATCCGATTTGCCCCGCCGGTCAAACCCCCGCAAAACCAAACCACAAGTGACCCATTGCCTCAAGTCAAGTGCATCCAAGTTGCTAAGAAAGAAAACCATTCTATTAGAAAATACGCGATGTCTTTGTGGAACCCATGAGGGCCGCGGCAATATCAACCGAAATACAAATCGAAAAGCCTATTCAAAACAAAGCCAGAAGGTTAATCCGTATTTACTGTATGGTCGCCAATGCCCCTAAACAACAGGAGAATTCGGGAAATTAAGATTTGACTTGCATTCGAAAGCTGTTACAATACCCATTTAGCTGATAAACCCGTTTCGAAAGGATATAATAATGGCAGGCAGTGTAGCTGAGTTGAATGACGAAACATTTGACCAGATCGTTCATGATTCGGACGTGCCGGTGCTGGTGGATTTCTGGGCGCCGTGGTGCGGGCCGTGCAAGATGATGGCCCCGATCCTCGAAGAGATCGCAACCGATTATGCTGATAAGGTCAAGATCTGCAAGCTCAATACCGATGAAGCCCGGGACAGCGCGATCGAGTTCGGGATCAGTGCGATCCCCACGCTGATCCTTTTCAAGGACGGTCAGGTACAAAACAAATGGGTAGGACTCGCTGGCAAGAAAGATCTGGTGGCCGCAATCGACGAGCTACTGTAATGTCGAACGTTTTGCGGTTTATCGCCCGTCAGTACCAGACGACAACGATAAGATTCTCTTCGCTCTTTTTGGCCTGAACTTCTCCAACGGTCACATTGGTGTGTTTGATCCTTACATCCGGATGCTGCCGCAGCCAATCGTTGATCTGCTCATCCAGAAAAGTGATCGCGCCGGGATGAAGCTTCGTGAAAAACGTTTTGACCCCGGTAATCCGCTCGCCGCCGGTGATCGGTTTTTGCTGCGGCGGGGGCGATGCTTTCGGAGCCGGTTTGGTCTGCCCGGAAACGACATTCGAGCTGGAGCCGAGATTCAGCGGCGAATGCGAGATCGCCGAGTCCGAAGGGCCGCTGTCATTGTCTTCGAACGGGATCGATTTGCCTTCATCGTCGCTGGGGGGTTTGGATAATCCGGGAATGTTATCAAAATCTTCCATTCTACATGTCCTTGAGCCATTGATTTAGGTATAGTGCTGCCCCATTGGCCTGAGGCTGTTCGTATATGATACGAAGTTCCGTTAGGAATTTCAAGGACAATTATTCGTAATCATAAACAACAATGTCTCCGGTCTCGACCGGTTTATTGGCGGCTGGTTTCTCAATATTTTCGACTTTTTCGCATGCGACCGCTTCGGCGGACGGGCCTTCACCGACCCATTCCCACCAGATATGATCCAGCAGATTACCCGGTGTGCCTCCGTCATTGACCAGCAGAAAGATCCACTGGCCGTTGCGGATGCTGGACGAATCGGTGCACTTGGCCGCGAACCACGCATAACTGCCGTCAACCTTGACGTAGCGGATCTCGAATTCGGCTTCGCTGCCGTTGACATCCAGATTCAGCGTCCCTTCGGCAGGGCGATTCTCGGCGGCCTCGCGCGCTTCGAATACCACGCGAACGGTATTCGAATCGTCCTTAACTTCGATCTTACCGGTCACATGACTGGAGATCTTGGACTGGCCGGAAAAAACCGGAAATACCAATACCAACACAACAAAGGCGATAACAATGATGTTTCGGTTACGTCTCATAATGTTAATCACACCTCCCAAATCCTCTTTGATTAATTTTTCCCATTATCTTTTTTATCGACGATACGCCTCAATAAGATTAATTCAAATCTGATAATCTCATGTGAGCGTTGTTTTAAAATCATACGAAATAA
>CAZFDE010000051.1:0-18535 GCA_964517795.1 uncultured Pirellulales bacterium
GCCGTCCGTTTGTTCCTGAACGCCCGAACGGTCTTGAGCGCTGTTGACATGGACGTATGCATGATCAACGAAATCGTTTTGGGTATCTTTGACAATAATCTTCACGGGCAACGCTTGTTGGGCTTCGATGGAGATATTTTCAGTCTGGCCGGAACTGACGGTAACCTTTTGCGGCTCGGACAGCCAGTTTGAATCGTCGCTTTTGACCAGAACGACTTTTATCTCACCCGAAGACAAACCGTTCAAACGGAAATTTCCCGACTCATCCGCGACTGTTCGTTCGGAAGTAAACGGATTGTCATCGTCATCGCCATAGACAAAAACCGCAGCACCTGCAACCGGATTTTCGGTTCCTTTTTCGACCACTTTGCCTTCCAGAATAGCTTCTGGCTCGAGCATTAACTGTATATCCGTCTGCCCCGGTTGGTACTTAAACTGCGGCGATCCCTGCGAAGGATCAAAGGTAGACAATTTCGCGAATCCCTCTTTTTCAACGATAAATTCCGCCGACACATTTTCCGGGATGCGGTCATAATAAAAACGCCCCTGTTCATCGGTCGAGCGGGTCAGCATCGGGTGATCCGATTGCAAAAAGAGCCATGCATACTGCGGCGCCATCATGAAAATCTGTACCCGGGCTCCGCCAATCGGTTCATTATGGTCATTCACAATAACGCCCTCAATTCGTTGGGGCTTAGTCAGTTTGATATCACTTTGCTGATCGGACCGCATATGCCAGTTGACAAATCCGATGGCAAAGGATTCCGCATCGACAATGATCATTCCCATAGCCTGCTGATTGGGACTTTTTACGGTTTTAATTTCAAACGCGCCTTCGTCGTTGCTTAAAGTTTCTGCCAATTGCTTTTGGTCAAATGTCTTGGCGGTTGAACTGAACTGCATCGCAAATACAGTGACCTTGGCCCTTTCAACCGGATTACCGTTCGGGTCGAGGACATTTCCGCTGAAGGTGATTTCTTCCTCGGCGAAGCACAGACTTGCAAATATCATTAAGGCTAAAATAGTGGTTATGAATGCTCGAATCTTCATTTTTTGCTCCCTTTATCGGCTAACAGATTTCTTCTTTCGCGTTAAAACGGCAATTACCCCAATAATTGCGATAACGACAAGCACGGCAATCAGATTTTTCGATCGACTTGCCGGTGTTGCGACTTCATTGACATCAGCAGGGGCCTTGGCCTCAGTGAGTGTCTGGGATTGGGTCAATAGTGTCGGCATGGAAGCGACTTGCGGCTGTGGCATTTGGCCTTCGTAAAGCCCCTGAATCTGTTCATCCGAGAGGGCGATACTGTATATCTGAACATCGTCGATCAAACCTGCAAAGGGGCGATTTCTAAAACAGCCGATCCTGACATTGTCGTCGGCCGCCGTATTGAAGATCCCATTGTGAAACATACTGCGTTCCTCCAGTTTGCCATCGACATACAGTCGGATATCGTCAATATCCGGATCGCCGTTTGGATCAAACACACCGGCGACATGATGCCACTGACCGTCATTGATTTTAGTCGAGCCGGCAATAAAGCCGCCCTGAACCTCGATTCGGATCGTTCCCGGAACACTAACCCCTGGATCATTGACTCGAAATACCCATTTTTGCGTCATCTGGCCAGAACCCCATGTCAGAATCTCGCCTTTATCGCAGGTCGTCTTGATCCAGGCCGCCATGGTGCGAGGGGCCGAACCCGTGACTCCGGGATATCCTTTGATCTCGATGAAGTCTTTGTCGGTCCCGCGAAAATCGATGCATTCGGCGATCTTGCCGTCCACCAGCTTAAGGCCGTTGGCATCGCTGACCGTGCCGTCTCGACCGTACTCGCTGCTATCGGCTACGGCGTTACCATCAACGTCATCGAGTGTCCAATACGCACATAATCCGCCCGTTGTGAACTGCCACAGCGGGCCGGTGATAACGGTGTCGTCAGTCTGAACCTCATCCACCCGCCAGTAATACCGGCTAAACGGCGTCAAGTCGGTTAGTTCAACTTCGCAACCATCTTTGAGTGTAACGATCCGTTTCATCTCATCGGGCGATGTGCCCAGATAGACCTCGTGTCCCTTTGTCTTCCAGCCGGGTGTCCAGGTCAGCGTAACTTTATCGGTACTGGCGATATCACCGTTGTTCTGCGGTATCGGATTTAACGCTTCAATACTGGGGATCTCATAAAACGCCACCTCGGACAGGCCGACATGATCACTTCCCTCAAACGGTTTGATATCGCTGAATCGAACCTTGCGGGCATCCAGTCCCTCAAATGTCAGTACGGCCGGCTCATCGTAGTCATTGGTCCCTTCGGCCTGTTGAAATTCATAATCGTCATAAACCTGTCGCCACGAATCCCCATCGCCCAGAACCGAGATATCCGCGGATCGAATGCCGTAAAAACTCTTCCAGTTGTTATTGTAATTATAAACCAGGATCGTCCCCAAGGGATGAATTTGGCCTAAGTCAAATTCGATGAAACCGTCCTTGGAATCGACCGTGCTGAGCCACATTTCAGCGGCTTTCGCACTGTGTTCCTTGAGAAAATCATTATCGGTGTCCTTGAGTTGGTTCGGATCCACGAGTGCGCTGGGTGACCCATTTTGCGTCGGCATATCGGTGGAAACCGACACCGAAGTAATCTGCGGGCCGGTGGGGACGGGTTTGCGGTCATCGGCCTTTAATACGATTGCCTGGGCGGCCACCTTAAACGGACAGGCATCGACCTGAGCGGTTATCATCAAGGGTTTTACAATATTTTCGGGCTCTCGCCACGAGAGCGAACAGGTGGGGAATCACCCATACTCCAGCGCAAAGGTCTTGTCATAATCGCCGGTCTTATCTTTAATCACGATCTTCGGAGCAGTGGGGCGGTTGTTATTTTTCAACAACTCAATCCGCCCATCCATCTGGTCGGTCAGCTCCTGCTGAATATAAAACTGCTTATCTCCTCGATTCCGCATTTCCAGCTTGGAGATAAGCGGCTCGCCGACGGGGACTCGGGCAGTTTGCGATGCGGACACATCAAATAGACCGCCCTGATTGTAGTAATATTGTCCTTTCAGTGACCACGAATCGCCCTGATCGTCTTTGCGCAGGATTTTCCAAAGATTAATGCGATAATGCCCGACCGGCAACTCGCACTTTCCATCGATGATTTCAGGGAAAAACAAACCATTTTCGCCGCCGGCAGAAAAATCTTCAATATCGTTTTGCATTTCAACCGTACCGAACTGAATACCCGTCGCCGGCGACAGTTCAATGAAAGCCCCGTCCCGAGCGGCACTGAAATTGTAGTATTTACCGGCGATGACTACATATTTACCGGTAAACGGTGTTTTTTCGCGGCCCATGTCGCCAAAAGAAATTCGGTCGCAATTATAAAAATTAACCGAACTGTCGTTGAATGTTCCATTGCACTGGTAATCAATCAGTTTGCAATCGAGGACGTTGCCATCTGCAAGGGTAATCTGCCCCTCATACCACCCGGCCGACGAAAAGCTAAGGCTTTTGTAGTTGTTATCATAGCTGTAATACCTAAAATTCAGATGATATGTAATCGGCCCATCATCGGTATTGAAAATGACCTCTGCCGGGCCCATATGACAAGAATATTCGTCAAAATAATTTCGTTTGACCGGCGTTTCATCCGCCAGGCTGCCGTCGCCGTCAGAGTCGATATAAACCACATCATACAGCCGCATTTTAGATGTCTTATCGAGTGCGACCCATCGAAAGCCGTTTGCATCCATTGGCGTCTGCCACTTGGCAAATAACGGCTCAGGACAGTTGAAATCCGGCATCGCGACCCCTTCGGGCTTTTCGCTGTTTCTTAGGTCGAAACCTGTGCTGGAAACACCTAAATAACTATCGGCATCCTTGTCAAAGCGGTATCGCAGCCAATATGTCTCGGCCGGCAAAAGGCAAGAAAATGCTAAACATACCAGTAAAACCGAAAAAAACCATGTTTTCGATCTCATTTTCGAATCCTTAAATAAACAACAGCGCTATTTATACAATATAGACTGCAATTACGCCAAAATGTTACAAACTTTTTCTCAGAAAGAGAATTTTTTTAATCCAATGACGTAATTTGGGGGTCACTTGCCGATTGTAGCGGCTCTGTCGATTGACAACCCTTTTCGTAATAGACCTTTACGGCTCTGGTCCCGATCAAATCGCCAAAACGTTTGCGGTAAATGTTGTTATTCAACACGATCAGCATAAAAGGCAATATAAAAACATACAATAAAACCCCGCAGACCATCGGGTAAATGACGATGATTAGAATCATTTCGAAGATACCTAAGAATCCTCCAGAGAATGCTGATATCATCGAAAAAAGCATAAACGGCGCACAGACCGCAAAAAGGCTGGCCGGAATCGCCACTAAAAGCCATAGCATAAAAATCACGGGTGTAAATCGTTTTCGGCATAAAAATGCTGCCAGGCAGAAACTGATGAGTAACGCGGCCCATGTGATGAGTGCAGATATTAAATAACCGATTGAACTCCAATCCCGGGCTAGAAAAATCATGCCCAAGGCGGCCAAAATTATAACCAGAAGGGCGCTGACGATGAAGCGGGCGAATTTGTTCTCAACGCCGGCGATTCTACCGCTGAGCAGCCAGAGGATCGTAAATGGGATCACCAGCAGTTTGAGATATTCTGCAATTGGATACAAATTGTTGGATTGGGCTACGGCCAGTACCACCAGCATCCATGCGGCCGTGGCGATCAGGATCGCTAATGCACCGGCATTGCGATTTTCTTTCGGCAGCAGCAGGGCGGCAAATAATATGATCCACAGATGCACATCGGGTATGTTATAGTACCATTTCCAAAAGTAAAAAACCGGTTCGGATAAAGCTTCATTCTCGAAACTGCCGTCGGCTGAAGTAACAATTTTCAGTTTTCCATGTGTAAAAAGGGGTACTCGCCACGAGTACGAACACGTCCCGCCTCAGCCATACCTGAACGTGCCGCTTTCGAGCAGTTTCTCGCCGCGATAAATGCGAACTGCCGGATTCGTTCGTTCGGACCTATCTTGAACTGCTGCAACCCTGTTCCCGTTCGGATCAATCAATTTATAATTCAGATTCAGTTGTCGTCCCGATCGTTGGACATCCACAGAAGATCGAAAGGAGTCTGTGCCATTGTTTTGCTCTTCAGCCAATGTCAAGGAAGTTAAACATAATAATACGAACAATGTTTTTATCAGCAATTTCTTCATCGCGAGACAGATTTTAACCGCCTGTTGAATCTGAATAAAGAAAAAACTAAATAAAATTACACCCCCTTCAACGTCTCATAATATATGTTATGTTTCATTGGGGCTGAGGAGGTCAAATATGGCTTTCCAAGCAAAATATAGCGTTTATGAGGTTTTGCAGTGATCAGGATTGAAACAGTTCAGATGTGCTTTCGGCAAGGTTGTCCCAATTGACAGTCGCCCTGTCCAAAAGCCCAAGATTTTGCAGTACGATCGATATATTTACGGCCGCATCCGTATATGAATAATTATCTTCCATAAAACGTTCCAGATTCATCACAGATGATGCAAATTTAATCTTGTCACAATACAATACTGCAATTTGGTAATGAAGTTTAACGAACGCAGGATCATGAGGATGCCGATCCGTAAGCAGTTTAATTCCCTCCGTTTCATGGCCTTGATTATATAGCAGCATGGATAATTTATGCCTGGCCCGGTAAAAGGTATCATTTGTTTGCACCGCACATGACATATAATGGGCCGCTTTTTGCGCATCACCATTATATAAATACAACATACCCAATCGGTAATATAAATCCGGGTTTTTTGTATTATTCTGAAGCATTGAGCCGAATCGGTGAATCATCAGATCGACAATCTGGCCTTGATTTTCTTCATAATCCACATTTTCCGGGTTCGATAACTTAAACAATAATTTTGCCGTTTCGCCGAATAACAGAATACTGTTTTGATTAATTGATGCGGCCAATCCCAATGTAGAAATCGCTTGTTTGGCCATATTTCCGCATGATCGAGCACGTGCTAATCCGATATACGCATCGATAATTAAGTCATTCAACTCCATGGAGGCATTAAATTTCTTAGCCGCTCGTTCGTCTTCTCCGCATCGCATAAAAAGGGTGCCCAGTTTTATGGTTGCCTCCAGATAATCCGGTCTGATATGAAGCGCCTTTTCATAAGCATCAATGGCCTGGTCCATTGCTCCAATTTTGGCAAGCACGTCCCCATACCTTACATATAAATCCGCCCGGTGCGGCTGGATATCCACTTGATTCTCTAATTCCTGTGCGGCCTGGTAGAATTGTTCATCTGCAATCATTTTTTCGATCACGTCGATCTGTGAATCAAAGTTGTCCGGATGAATAATAATCGCCGTATTAAACGCATCGATCGCACGCTGATAGTCTTTGCGAATAAGATACAGATTGCCCAGGGTAATCAATTGCGATACATTATCAGGGTATTCCCGCCTTAGTTGTTCATATTCGCATGTTGTCTGATCCAGGTGGTTGTTTTGGTAATGTATCGCGGCCAATCGTTGTCTGGGCAACAGCAAATGATTCTTAAATTTAAGGCAATCCTGAAAATATGCGGCCGCTTGATCGGCCTTACCCAATCGCTCAAAGCAATGACCTAAGGCATACAAGGCGACCGTATTATTAGCGATATGACGATATATATGCTGCAAATGGTCTTGCGCGATGTGGATTTGATTGTTGCCGATCGCAAGGGCCGCGGCCGCTAAACGCCCTTTTGGGCAATCGGGGTATTCGAACATATAGAATCGGATATATTTTTCAGCGGCATCTGCTTTTTGATCCGAATAATACCGAATAATCTCCCTGAGGCGCTTATGTTGCTCATCGTGTTGACTTTTTGACGTTATCGTATCCAGCCAGTGCCAAATTAACTCGCTGGTATCGATATTCATCCCTCGCCCCAAAATTTCAAGAAGTTGGCCCATAACGTGTCTTTTACAAAAATACCCTCACCTTTATTCCACAGACGAAACAGCCTTTGTGGCTGCGTTAATGGATTATCGGCACGATTTGATATGGCGTTAATTTCAAAGCAAGTAAAGACTTATCGAAGGGTTTTTACAGTCGATAAAGTCTGTTTTGGCATAGATATGACGATTATGATACCGCTTGGGGGTATTATTTGCATTGTGCCGGATTCAGGGATTGGCAATTATAGGAGCTTAAGTCGCCCTTGATTGTTTTTCCACTTCGCTCAAATAGGCCAGTGTCCGCTCGAGTGTATCGGTCAGATTTTTCAATCGTAGCATCGTACGCACCCGGGTAAGCAGTTCGAGCTTATTGACGGGTTTGCTGAGAAAATCGTCTGTATTCGCGTCGATCGCCCTTTCGATATCACCGTATTCATTTAAGGCCGTTACCATGATCACGGGGATATTCTTCGTTTTAGGATCACTTTTGATCCGCTTGCAGACCTCAAAACCGCTCATTTTGGGCATCATGATGTCCAACAGCACCAGATCCGGCGTTTCGCGATTGATTATTTCAATTGCCTCAATTCCGTCCGTCGCCGCCAGGGTTTCACAGTCGATATCCTCGAGATAAGCCTGCAGCAATTCCAGGTTTTGCTGGTTATCGTCAACAACCAGAATGACCGGTGTTTTCTGTGTTTGGATATCTTCGATTTTCTCTTCCATCAATACTCCTTTATCCAGGATACCGCATTCATTTTTGCCGCTTGAACACACGCATCATAACACATCGGTCCGTCACAAGCGATGAAATCTGAAAATTTACATGTAAATCATAGCAAAAAATTCTGGCCATCGCCACCAAAAATGCTTAATATAAAGGTTTTTCAAGAATAATGAAATTCAACATTTAGAGAAATGGAGGCTTTAGACGTGGCTAATATCACTGATTTACGCAATATTGTACTGCTGGGACATGCCGGATGCGGCAAAACCTCGATCGCAGAGTCCATTTTACATAAAACGGGTGCAGTCAATCGGTTAGGTTCAGTTGATGATAAAACCAGTATCTGTGATTTCGATGACGAGGAAAAAGAACACCAGCATTCGATCCAATCGGCGCTGGTATATGCCGAGCATAAGGGAAAAACGATCAATATCATTGATACACCGGGTTATCCGGATTTTGTTGGACCGGCTGTTACTGCGATTCCCGCGGTCGAAACGGCTGTGATCGTGATCAGTGCATCGGCCGGGATCGAAATTAATACCCGAAAATTGTTTGAGCTTGCAACCAATGCCAATAAACCGCGAATGATCGTGATCAACAAAATGGATGCCGATAACATTGACCTGCCCGAATTAGTCAAAAGCATCCAGGAAAGTTTTGGAACCCAGTGCCGCTGTGCAAATCTGCCTGCTCAGGATAAACAATCCGTCATTGACTGTATTGCCAACAGTGAGGGTGATTCTCCCATCATGAGCGCTGCAGATGCACATACCGAACTGTTTGAAAGTGTTATTGAGGCTGATGAGGCCTTGATGGAGGTGTATCTTGGCGGAGAGGAAATCTCACAGGAAAAGATCGAATCGGTTTTCGTCGAAGCCCTCAAAGCCGGAACGATTGTGCCGATTATCTTTACAGATGCTCGAAACGAAATCGGTATCCAAGAGATGCTGGATGTGATTGTCGGATGCACCCCTTCGCCCGCCCAGACCGCCCCGCCTGTGTTAATAGATGGTGAAAACCAAACCCAGCTAAAGGCCGATCCGTCCGGTCCCCTGGCAGGCTTGGTGTTTCGGGTGGGATTTGATCCGCGTTCGAATATGAAATATTCATGTATTCGCGTTTTCAGCGGCACACTTAAATCCGACACGAAATTGTTACGAAATGATGAGAAAAATGCACTTCGCCCGGGTCACATTCTCAAATGTTTCGGGGCTGAAAACCGGGAAGTTGATGCCGGAATTGCCGGCGATATTGTTGCTTTGGCAAAAATCGATGAACTCAAAACCGGCGATCTGGTCCATGACGGCCAGGCAGCCGGGCATTTTGAGATGCCCCCGGCACCCGAACCGATGTTCTCTTTGGCGTTGGAGCCGGCAACCCGCGGCGATGAGCAGAAAATCGGAAACGCCGTGGAGCGGCTTACCGAAGAAGATCCCTGTTTTAAGGTCTCACGCGACCAACAGACCAAGGAAATGGTGATCAGTGGTCTGGGTGATCTGCACTTGCGGGTTATTCTCGAAAAGATGGAGCGACGCTTCAAATTACAGGTCAACACCAAAGAGCCCAAAGTGCCCTACCGTGAAACGATTACCGGCAAGGCTGAAGGTCATTATCGTCATAAAAAACAAACCGGTGGTGCCGGTCAATTTGGGGAAGTGTATCTGCGTGTCGAGCCGGCCGAGCGAAATTCCGACCCGCCAATGCAGTTTAGCTGGGATATCTTTGGCGGTTCGATCCCCGGCCAATTCGAGCCGGCAATTGTCAAAGGAATTAGTGATGTCATGCAGAACGGTGTTGTTGCCGGCTTCCCGATGCAGGATATTAAAGTGTCGGTCTATGACGGAAAATATCACCCCGTCGATTCAAAAGAAGTGGCATTCAGGGCGGCAGGAAAAGGCGCCTTTGCAGATGGTGTCAGCAAAGCCAAGCCGGTCTTGCTGGAACCGATCGTCGATATGGAAATCACTGTCCCGGCTGACAATATGGGCGATATCACCGGTGATTTGGCTTCAAAACGCGGCCGAGTGATCGGACAGGAAATGCTGCCCGGCAATATGATCACCATCAAAGCCCAGGCCCCGCTGGCCGAGGTCAAGCAGTATAATAGTCAGCTCAAGAGCGTTACCGGTGGTCAGGGGAGCTACTCGATGAGCTTTAGCCATTATGAGCCCACCCCGCCGAACATTCAAAGCCAGGTGGTCGCAGCCTATGCCAAAAAAGCCCAAGCCGAAGAATAAAGGTTTGATATTTCAGGCGTCAGGTATAAAGGGATTAGCGTGAATTATGAATGGCTATTTCTCGAATGCCTTTAAAACGCCATAATGATGATAATCAGCAGGCAGATGAAAAGTGCGGCGCTGAGCGCAATAATGGCGATGCGATAATACGTCAGCCGTTCATCAGGATAGCCGGGTGTGGCTGATTCAGGCCCAAATTCAATTTCTTGGCCTTCCTCAAGTTTCTCGAGGTCTTCGATGTCATACCGTTCATGTGCCCGTATTGGGGTCTGGCCGTTTTTGATCGCCTCCAGGTCCTGAAGCAATTCTTCGGCGTCAACATAACGGTCCTCTTTGTTCTTGGCCATCATGACCTCGATGACCTCGGAAATCCCTGAGGAAAGCGACGTATTGATATGGTCCGGAGGTACCAGTTCGTTTCGCAGGTGCATCCGCATCACGTCTGCCGGATCTTCGGCCATAAACGGCACTTTACCGGTAACCATATGATAGAGGGTTGCCCCTAAACCGTAGATATCAGCTCGTCCGTCGATGTCTATTTCTCCGCGGATCTGTTCGGGCGCGATATAATAGGGCGTTCCGTAAGCTTTGCCTTTTTCTGTTTTGGCGGCCTCGATGTCGGTTGTTTCACGCGCCAGACCCATATCTGCAAGTTTGACAATATTCGCCGAATTGATCATGATGTTTTTGGGCTTGACATCGCGATGGATCAGCCCCTTGGAATGGGCGTGATGCAATGCCCGGGCGACCTGGATCGCGATCTCGACCGCTTCCGGTTCGGCGAAAACATGCCCGGCCGCAAGATCATCATGGATGGTCTTGCCCTCGACATACTCCATGACAAAATAGTGATACCCCCCTGCTTCGCCGACATCGTATGCGCCAACGATATTATTGTGATTCAGTTTTGCAGCCGCCTTGCCTTCTTTATAGAACCGCTCGACATATTCAGGATTCTCGGTGAACCGTTTCGGGAGCACTTTAATCGCGACCGGCCGATTAAGACTCAATTGTTCAGCCTTATACACGACGGCCATCGCTCCGGAACCCAGCTTGCCGAGAATCTTATACCCGGGAATCTTCTGGGCGGCGGCTTTACTTTCTTTGATATTTTGCTTGACTCGTGTGGCCTGATTTTTGGTGATATAACCCAACTGAACCATTAAATCCTGCAAAATGATTGGATCCTCTTTGCTTCGCTCTTTGAGCAGTTCGACACTATGACGCAGTTCTCTGTCGGTACAAAAACCTTGTTCCAAAACCATACGTCCAAACACGGTATCATAATTTGTCTCAGTCATAAATCACACCTGAATATCGGTGAAATATAAGCTGCCTACGTGAAAAAATTGCTAACCCAAACACACGAAAACTTAAGTCCGAAAATATCTAAAGTACTTATATAAAATCGGTTAGTTATCTGTCCAGCTTAAAATCTTTTTTGCCAAATTAATTTGATATTTTTAGATAAAACCAATTTTATGGCTCAATCACAATGATCTGATGGATTTCGAGTCTCGGAATCTCGCATTGCAAGATACCATCCCTGAACCGTGTCTTCATTTTTATATTTTCCGGCTGCAATCGAACGGATTTTGGTTTTTTATCCAATTTTACAGAAACCTTAAGCGGCCCTATTGCCGGGAAATCGTCAAAGGTATACACTTCTAAATTTTTGTGCGGTCCGGAGGTGTTGATCAGATTGACCATGAGCGTGTCATCAAGACGATTCAGAGTTACATCAACATAATGTGATCCCGTAACCTTTACGATGGGATCAGGGAACAATTCATGGACGAGATTGTACAAGAAATCGCGTGCGACAAACGTAGCGGCCCGAAAATAGCGTTCACCAAATTCGATGGTTGTTGCGGCAATTTTTCCTTTGCCGAGTGTATTAATAACGGCTGCCGGATCATAATTTCCGGTCATATCGTTGTTCTGGTAGATGCGGCCATAGGCTTTGGCCGGGGCTTTGATTTTGATCTGCTGAAACGGCGATTTTATGCCGGCCAGCCAGCCGTTTGCCTCCAGACCGTTATCACGCCACTGCGGTTCACCGACTGGTTCAACACCAAGCGCTTCAGCAAATAATCGTAATGATTTGGGCCCCAGCACCAGCAAATTCCCGCCGTTTTTCACATAATCGACAAGCACTTTTTTAAGTGACGGCTCAATCGTCGGCCATTCCGGCCAGACGATAAGCGGATATTGGTCTATTTTGCCGTCGGCCAAATGATGCTCCATGAGCATATCGACAACATTCTGGCTATCGAGCAGACAAAACAGAATTCCCTGAAGCGCAACATGTTCTCGCGTTGCCCGGTCGAAAAGCTTGGTACCCAAAGGATAGGAACTGTCTTTACTGAAAAGCACCCCAATTTGGGGCACCGGCTTGGCCTGATGGCAGTACGTTTGACGGGCCCGGCAGAATTGGGCCACTTCCTTCATTAATTTCACCTGCCACATGCGAAATGAGCCATCCCGTTTTTGCGGAAAATAAGCCTGAAATCCGCCGCCTAAGGATAGAATCGCGGCCGCCTCACGCTTGAGCTGTTTGATCGATTTGGTACTGTAAAGCGTGTGATCGGCCCAGTTAAAGCTCCAAGCCATCAAGTCCCATGATTTGCCCTGATGAACGCAGCATCGCCCATCGTAGCGGCCGGTATTGTAGCTGTTTTGAGCAGAGAAATCGCCGCTGATAAAATCCAAATTCACACTGACCGGCTCTGGCATAAACGATGTAAATGCCCAATTGCTGCATATCTGAAAATCAGGATACGCCTTATGCACCTCATCGGTATAATGACGCAAATAATTACGGAAACCTTCACGGTTGAATTGGGACCACTTTTCCCAGCCGGGATCTTCTTTTTTTCGCGGAATGGTTTGGATACCGGTTTGGGCCTTGAACTTCTCGATTACTTCTGGCTGATAGTCCCGTTCGACCGCCCAGCATTCGCCATCCACCCAAACACCGTCAACGCCGTAATCGCCGGCAAGCTCTTTGAGCTGCGGAATCATCAGCTCATCGACATACGGGCCAAACACAGATGTAATACGATCGTCGGGTTCGTTGTTTTCCTTGATCCTGGCCCATTCGGGATGCAGCTCGACCGCCCTGCTGTCCCAGACACCCGAATAATGCATATATAAAGCCACACCGCGCTTGGCCGTTTCTTCACGAAACAGCGCCAGTGTATCTTTCACGAATCCCGGGGCCTGGTTGCCGACTTTTGTCGGGTAGCTCGAATAGCCCGGATGGCCCTTGCAATCGACCTGGATGTAGTCCGGTTTGACCTCATCGAGGATTTTGCCAATCATTTGGGGTGTCAAATCTTTGCCGATCTGATTGCAGTCCGGGCCCGCATGAAAATCGAAATGCAGCCCGAAAAAGCTGTCATCCCGTCTCAGGCGTTTGGGGTAATCGCCCTTTCTGATCTTTTCGCCGATATTGACTTCCGCCCAGCAGATACCGGCTAACATTGAAAATACAGCAATCAATCCGAGAATCCGTCTAACCATAGCTAACGCTCCCAAAAACATATTTTTACAAAAACCGAACTGCTTCCATTTTACGAAGATTTTACTCATTCGTAAAGCCTAAAACAAAGTGAACAAAGCGTGCTTGAAATAATCCTGTTTGTTGAATACATTAGAGCAACGATGAATCATGTACATGTCATTTCGGCCCTTGGAGATAATTACATCTATCTTCTGACGAACCCTGAACACACGGCTATTGTCATCGATCCTTCGGATGCATCGGTGGTTTTATCGCAAATCCAAAAGAAGGATTTGAAACTGTCAGCAGTTTTGGCGACCCACCATCACAGCGATCATACGGCCGGGATCAGGGAACTCATTCGGAGAACGAATTGTGAAGTATTTTTAGCCCGGGAACTAAAAGACGGCCAAATGCTCACGTTTGGTGATTGTCATATCAACGTTATCGCCACGCCGGGCCATACGGCCGATTCGGTTTGTTTCTATATCGAGCCGGCAAATGATATGCCTGGGATGGCCTTTACCGGTGATACGCTTTTTATCGGCGGCTGCGGCCGACCGATGGAATGCGATGCCCGGACAATGTTCGAATCGCTGCAAAAATTAGCCGCCCTGCCGGATGATATATTGGTCTATCCGGGTCACGATTATACCGAGGAAAACTACGAATTCGCCCTGACGATCAAGCCGGATAACGAGATGTTCCAAAATCGGCTCGAAGAAATCAGAAATAAACAACGACAGGGAAAACCAACGGTTCCATCGACGATCGCCCAGGAAAAACAGACCAATATCTTTTTGCTGGCCGAAAATGCTCAGATATTTGCCAAACTTCGAAAAAGGAAGAATATCTTTGGGTAATCGCTGGATCCGGTTCAGGCTTTGATCTCATCGACCCACCGAGAATTGGATAAGAAAGAAACGACCCGATCAAATTCACAGCGCAAGGCCTGGAACTCTTCGAGCAGCGCTTTCGGATCATTTTCGCCGCAGTGTTGTTCGAATTGCTGGGCGTTATTCCTCAGTTCATTAATGTGAAGATGTCTGGCAAGGCCGTGCAGTTTATGGGAATAGTAAAGGATCTGCTTTTTATCGGCATTATTCAACGCATTATCCAGAGATGCTAATACCGATGGAGTCTCGTCGAGGAAGTTCCGGATGATCTGTACAACCAGTTCATGGTCGCCTTATGCCTCGATCATAACAGAAACATCAAGATCGCTTTCTTTCTTTGACTTTGCGAGATCTGAGGAGGGTTGCGCGTGATCGACCGCCGCATCATTGAAAGTTTCTTCAGCCGTTTGCGGCAAAAACCGGGCGAGTTGTTCATTTAATTTGTTTCGATCGATCGGTTTGGCCAGGTATCCGTCACATCCGGCATCCAAGCATCGATCTTCGTCCTCGGGCAGCGCATGGGCAGTCAGTGCAATAATCGGCGTCGAAACACCTTGATCTCGCAGCCGGCGGGTTACCTCAAAACCATCGATTTTCGGCATCTGAATATCCATGAAGATCAGGTCATATTCACCGCTGACCGCAGCGTCTAACGCATCTTGACCATCGGCCGCAATGGTTACATCCAGTCCTGCTTTTTCCAGCAGTGACCTCATCAGCTTTTGATTGAGTGTCGAATCATCTACCGCCAGCACCCGGCCGGCATAATGCAAAATTGCTCCACCTCTTTGCTGTCCGCCCGTTTCATTGCCGAGCTTGTCTCGCTGAAATCTGGGCTGAGTAGTAACATTTACATTGGCCGGTATGATCAGGGAGAATGTCGAGCCCTGGCCGGGTTCACTCTCGATTTTGACTTCACCGCCCATGAGCTTGGCTAATTGCTGGGTGATCGATAATCCCAGACCTGTTCCGGTATGATTTCGAGTACGGGTGGTGTCGGCCTGATCGAACGCTTCAAAAATTTTCTGCTGCTGTTCTTTGGCAATCCCCACGCCGGTATCTTCGATATCGAAACGGAGAAAATCATTTTCATCTCTTTTTTCGACTGAGATGTTTACATGAACGTGCCCCTGGTCGGTGAACTTGACCGCATTATTGGCAAGATTAATCAGACATTGACGCAAGCGATTGCAGTCGCTGCGGATCATCGCCGGCAGCGGCCCTTTTTCATTGATCGCAAAATCTATATTTTTCTTTTCCGCGGCCGGCGCGATCATTGATTCTACTGTATCTACCAACTCACCTAAGGCACAATCCGTGATATGGACTTGCATCTTACCGGCCTCGATCTTGGAAAAATCAAGAATATCATTGATTAAATTCAACAAATGTTCACTGCTGAGGCAAATCGAACGAACATAATTATGTTGTTCAGCGGTCAGTGATTCATCTTCCAGTAATTCACCAAACCCAATGATGGCGTTCATCGGGGTTCGGATTTCGTGGCTCATATTCGCCAGGAACAGGCTCTTTGCTTGGGTGGCTGTTTCAGCCGCTTTACGGGCCTCGACGAGTTCAGTGACGTTGATCACGTTCAGCAGGACCCCGCTATATGTTTTATTCTGGTAAATCGGCTGCATCCGCAGCATTACTTCGGCGCCGCCTAAAGATCGCTGCATAGTAAAAGGTTCACTGCATGGATTTTGTCTGAATTTTTCAATCAGACGATGAACGTGCTCCAGTGGCTTGCCCTGATGAAGTGATTCAATCGTCTTGCCAATGATTTCGTCTCGGGATTTATGAACAAACTCACAGAAATAATTATTCACTTCGATTATTCGGTTGTTGGCGTCGGCAAAAACCACTCCTTCTTCCATGCCTGAGATCATGGCGGATAGTTTTGCCTTTTCCCGCTCAGCTTCATTCTTGGCGTTTTTCAATGCCACTTCGGCCCGTCTGCGGTTAGTGATATCATCTACCATTTCAATAGCTGCAATAACATTGCCGCTTTCATCTTTGAGCGGCGAAGATATGATGCGATAATTTCGAGTGTCCTCGCCGGCCGGCGTTTCGGTAACGGCTTGATGGACACATCCATCCTGAAGGGTTTTGATCGTCGGACAATAGGAACATACATCGTCGCGCGGCGGCTGGTTAAACGCTCGGTAACAAACCGGTTCATGGACCCTATCGATATTCGGGAACCATTCTTTCATTTGTCTGTTCAGGGAAATGATTTCCATGTTCGGACTAATCAGCGCAATACCGATTTCGACATTGTCAAAAATGCCCTGCAACTGCTGTTGGGATTCTCGCAATTTTTCTTCCGCCTCTTTACGTTCGGTGATATCGCGAACAACCGCCTGAAGGACTTTTTTGCCATCCAGTTCCAACGCATTGAGCAGGACGTCCGCAGGAAATGACGCATTGGTATCGAGCCGCTTATGGACCCATTCAAATCGATTACTGCCATCATTTATAGCCGTTGCGATTCGTTCGTTCGCCAATGTCATCGAATCTTTCCCGCAGGGCTGAGATTCAGGAGACAGGTCGGCCGGATGCTTCGAACAGAACTCGGATTTATCTTTACACCCGAAGATCGAAAGGGTTGCATCATTGCAGTCAAAAAACCGTTCTTCATCGAGCATCATAATGGCGTCGCTGCTGGAATTATAAAGGGTGCGGTATTTGGTTTCCGCCCGTTGAATACTTTCCGTGGTTTGAATACGCTGAATTGCTGTTGCCAACAGATTGGCAATCGCTTTAATTAAATCCCGCTCTTCAGCCAAAAACGGGCCTTCATCCAGTGTGGGGCGTTCCTCAAGATAGTATATTTCTAATTGGCCGCATGATTTACCATTGACAACCATATCTGCGGATTGCTTCCAATTCGTCGGTTCAAACACATCCTGCCTGTAAACCGTATTCTCAAATACGATTTGAGCCTGTGTAATTTCGGGATATTGCCATGCGGCCGGCAAAATCGCAGTCACTTGTTTAAAGATATCATCCAGATCATTTGATTCGGCTACCAGCTTGGAAACACCATATAATCCCTGGAGTTCCTTGAGCCGTTCCTGGGTTTGATGAAGGAATTTCGAGCGTTCCTGTTCGGCTTTTTTTCTCTGATTGATCTCTTTTTCCTGGGCATCATGCGCCTCCGCAAGACGCTCTTGGATGCTTTCAACGTATTTCCAGAAAAATGTGATCAATACAGCGCCGGATAAAATGGATATGATAATCAATACCGTCAGAAATTTAATCCCGGATTCCAATGGTGTTGTCATGTCATTGAGAACAATAATCTCTCCGACTTCTGTTTGGTTTGCATCATAAAGCGGAATAAAACCGCCATAATACGTTCGGTCCGTTAATAGCTTAAATGTAAATTTATCATGATCTTGATGATGTTTTTGTATATACCTGCCAATCTTGGACGGTAATTTCGCGAGCGTCTTATCGATAATGACATAATCGTCATACAAATCCCAGTCGCCGGATTTGCCGATCATTCGGAGCCCTTCTTCCCATTGATCCCGCTGCAGGTATGCCTTGTTAATCACAAAAACCAACTCGCTGCCGGTAACTGATTTGAGTTCTGTGGTGATGTGACCGATCTCTTCCCCCAGTTCGATATATCCAGCCAGTTGGCCATTTATTATCCACGGGTGCACAACACGTAATGTAAATGTTCCAAACGGACCTAATTCGATACCATGGGACGGTTTTTGAGTATGGGCAGCGTCGGCTAATGTTTTGCGTTTGATAAGGTCGCCAAAACGTGCGGGATTGTGTATTCGCAAAAAACACCGGCGATCCAATTGGTGAAAATAGAAATGAGTAACACGATACTTTGAATTTAATTCTTTATAGATATCGTTGAGATAATTGAGTAAGCCCTGACGATCTTTTACCAGCCATAATTTTTGAAGTGTCTTATCTTTATTCAGCAGATCGATCTGCGCATGATATAATTGCGAATCCTCGTTCAATTCCATTTGAAATAATCGCTGGACAGCTTGCACGGTACTTCTATGTTCCTGGTGGATATCAGTATAATGCAGATGATAGGCAATCCCCACAGAAGCGATTAACAACATCAGTACCACCAGGATAATAGGCACTAAAAGTCGTTTCTTAAAACGGCATTTTTCAAAATGCTTCTTTTCCATAAACCCCTGCTCGATCTATGTAACTA
>CAZFDE010000052.1:0-18046 GCA_964517795.1 uncultured Pirellulales bacterium
TCGAATTGACCGTCACGATCACGGTCATATTCTTCACTGATTTTACGGCCTTTCTCGCACTCTACATGTTTATCAGCAATATCATCATTCAGGTAGGAAATGTTATATTCAGATATCAAACCATTTTTGTAGGTTCCCCAATTATCAATTTGGCCGTCCCAATCATTGTCAGCGGTATATGACTTGAGCCTGTTATTGTCATAATAGACCTGCATATCAACCTTACCATCCCGGTTTCTGTCAAATTCGTCAAGCGTTATTAAGCCAACATTATAATGAATCCAGCGATCCGGTTGCCCGTCAAAATCAGTATCCATTTTATGCATAACGAATTTTTTGCCATCATAAACGGTCCATACATCGATTTGGCCATCGGCATTTTTATCCCACTCAGTAGGTTGCTTGACACTATTCTTTGTTTTTGAGAGTAAATCCCATGCACCAAAAATCATTCCGGAAAATATGATGAAAAGAACAACCATTGTAACATATTTCACTGTGTTATTGCTGTTTTTGGGGAGTATATTTCTACTATCACCGTTCAATTGAGCGATAAGCTCCATGGCCTTTGGGTAATCATAATCATGGTGGATATAAATGTGGATACGTTGCCCCGTTTCCAGTGGTAAAGCCATATTTTCCTGTTGGAATGACGCTTCGATATTCTTTTGCGTCAATACATCCACAATTCTATGTGCTTCTACAACATCATTGCCTGTATAGATTTTCTTCATAATACGATCTCCATTCTATGGATTCATAAGCTCCAAATAATCATACAATGAACTTGTCTTTACAGTCAAGTATTATGAAGTATTTAAAGTAGCATAGTTGAGGTCATATAAGTGTTATTTAAATGTCCTGGCAGTCTCCATAAAGGCCTGCATATTATCGAGCGGTACGCCTGGCGGCAGATCACATCCGGTACTCAAGAGGAAATTCGGATAATCCCGCATTGCCTCCAGCAGCCCTGTGGTGGTTCGCCTGACATCATCTACCGACCCGTCTTTCATGACGGCTGTCGGATTGAGGTTGCCCATGATCACAACATCGTCGCCGGCGATTTGGGCCGCCTTGGGCATATCCACGCCGGTCTCTGGCGAATCGAGACTCAGTGCCGCCACGCCCGATCCCGCCATCGATTCAATCAGGTGCATGGTGTTGCCGCAGGTGTGATAGATCGTATCGACGCCGGCGTATTTATAGCTTTCAATGATATGCCGGACATAAGAGGCACTGAAGCGTTCGAACTGAGTGGGGCCGAGGATCACCGCGGTTGGCTCGAGCACGCATATCAGGTCCGCTCCGGCATTAATCAAGGCACCGGCATATTCCTGGATGATGCTGGTACTGAAGCGGCAGAACGATTCGAGCTTATCGGGCTCAAGGACCGAATCCATTACGACCTGTTCAGCGCCCGCCAATAACCCTGCTAACGTTACCGGGCCGATGATATACGCGCCGACCAGCACCTCATCGGGCAGCCCCATCTTCATCAATTCGACGGTTTTGATATAAGACTGGATTCGGGCATCTTGTAAGATGTTGATGCAGCGAAACTTATCAAGCTCCTCAACACATTGGACGGGGTGGTGCTCGACCGTGCTGGATTCATGGATCGGAAACCGCACCGCAAGGCCCAGGGCGTTGGCTTCGACCGACAAGTCCATCATCATGAAGGCCGCATCAGGGTTGAGCTGATAGACCAGCGCTTCGATACAGTTATAGTGTACGCCGTGATTCTGCTGTGCAACTTTGATGGATGTGCCGATCAGGTCGCAGCCGGGAAAGCCGGCCAGTGGCGCCGCCAATCTTCTGTTATCCGCATACGCGTCTTTGACACGTTCGGTTAACGATTTACGTTTGGTAATCGGACTCAGCATTTTTTCAATTCCTTCATCTCAATACGTTTGAAATCTGCTTAATTATGTCTCTATGATTATACGAATTCGGTGTTTGGATGGCTTAGCCCATGGTATTGAATTGTGTTGTTATCGTGCTATGCGAACAGAACAACTGAAATACAAATAGTGATATAAATGAGCAGTTATTTTACAATTTCACTCGTGACGATCAGTAACCTATCTGAGATATGGTGAATTAATACCGTGAAAAGGCATCTTTCATGATTGCTATATTTTTTGCATTGCCGGCCAGTCGCGGATCATCTGAGTCTGTCGGCGGCAGGGTCGATTCGGTATCCGGACGGGCAAATCCATAAAACCCGATACGCTCATCGGCCAGGTTGGCGATCATACGTTCGGCGTCATGGCGAGGCCCCCAGCCGCAGAGACATTGGATCAATTGCGTTGTTTCAGGAACCAGCGGCCGCATCGCCAGTATTTGATTGGCCTCGTAATTTTCATTCATGATCCAATCCACTTCGCTGAGCATATCCAAACCTTTGATTTGTAAGTCATGTGGAGCGCAGCAACTGAGCCACACAATACAATCAGGCCGAGTTTGTGCTACAGTTTTGCGAATCTGTTTCCAGCAGCGGGATATCGCCCGCCGATGAAACTCAAGTTCTTTTTCAGCGGTTATCACAGCTTTGCCGGGAAACGGCTCGCCGAAAAGTTCCTGATACATTTGACGCTCACAAGCCATCCATTTCATCTCTGGTATCGCTCGTCGATCATACGGCGGACTGTAAAACCAGTCCATCATAAAACCGTCGATTTTGGTTTCCAATAATGCATCGCGGATCGACGTACATAAATAATCGATATATTGCTGCGTGAGTGGAATATGGATGGTCGACGGTGTACCGTAACTCAATTCAGGATAATTCTCACCCCACCATGTATTGGCGCCGATGCAGAAGTAGCCCATGACCCGAATACCCTCTTTATGAGCCAGTTCGGTCAATTCGTTGAGAAAATCACCTTTCATTTGCGGCTGGACCGGTGCGACCTTGCTTCGATACCACGCATAACCGCAGGTGCTGACACAGAATGTCTGGATCGTATTGACGCCGAGGTCGTTGTACCATTTGAGATGTTCGCGGGGGTCGGCCTGATTGAACATGCCCGGCGGGGCGAAACCGTCAGGCCCCCAGTTGAAATCAATGCAGAACGCTTTGATGAGTTTATCTTTATGTATCGTATCGTCGGAATCATTTAAATGATCATTACATCCGGAAATAAGGAAGAGCAGAAGAATTAGGTTAAGGTGTTTCATTTATTTTCTCTTTTTTGGGGCATATCACATGGTTGGTTCCATATCACCAAATCGTTACGGCGGTTTGCCGGCACTACTTCTAACAATTCGAATTGGCCGGATGTGTAATTTGCTTGAACAGTAGTATTATCTCTGGTGTGAAGCTTAAAATTCACGTTCCAGTCTTTGGGCCAGCAGGGCATCAAAAGAATCGTATTGCCGTTAGCTTGCAGCAGCATTCGCTGCAAAGCGACCATCAAAACCGAACCATGGTCCTGGCAAGGCGCCCAATTTAAATTATGTATCCAGAACGCAGGAAAAATACTGCCCGCCTGAACGTTGGTTGCTCTTTTTACAATGTTCGCTTTTGCCTGGTCCACGAGACCAAGATATGCCATCATAATATCATCCTGCTCCCACCCCCATCCCCCTTTGTGGAGTCGGTTCGCAAATGCACCGCAAACCATTTGCAGGTCGGGTTTGCCCAATCCCTTCAGACGATAGGGAAAGACGCAATGCATTTGGGGCATTTCCCAGTGACCGGTCGCTCGAAATTTATCGGCCGGCGCATACATTTGGATTCCGTCTATCTCCTGGGTGGGCAGAGGGGGCAGAATGTCATATAAACGCTGCCATCGTTGCCTTTCCTTCGCCGGCGTCAATTCAGATGGCAGGTCTAACAGCCCTTGAATGACCGCGTGCAAACCGGCTACGGCCGGCATCGGATTTGTACAATCCGTATATGTCTCTAACGCCAATGCCGGTTCGATTCGCAACTGTCTTTGTTTCGTACGCGGGTAATGCAGATCGTAGAACTCGATAATGGGTATGGTGATTGGATACACATATTTTTTAAGAAATGCTTCATCTTTCGTATGCCGGTAATACTCCAGCATCATTTGGCTCAGTTCCAGACCGCCTTCGATATACAGTCGCCACGACACAGAATTGGGTTCTTTGCCTTGCTTGTCCCAACTGTATAATTCATTGAAGGTGGCCCCGAAGAAATACATCATTTCAGGAAAATGCACGCCCTTGTGCTGATAAAAAAGTTTTGTCCGAAATTTCGAAAGTTCCAGATTGTTCAAGTACATATCGAATAATGGTTTCATCATTTCATAATCGCCGGCCCTAAGCATTGACCAATAGGGCAGTCTCAGGTTCTGAAACCAGTGCCCCGGGCCCCAGTTACGCCAGTCCGGATCATTCTGTCCTGCTCCGGGATCATCGACGGTAAATATCGATCCATTGAATTTGATTGGCAGTTCACCTCGCCCGCCGCAGGCATGGACGTAGCGTTGACACTGATAGCCCATGGCCACTTTGCGGCCGTCCTCGGCACCGGTAATATGAATCCAGCTCTTATCCCAGAAATTTTGCCACCATTGCCGGTGGTTTTTTCTATCGATTTCGATATTTGCCGAATCTGTCGACTTTCTTATTTTGTTTAAGTGTTTACGCCAGTTCTCCGGGTTCGAGGGATGTTTGGTCAGTACAGCGATTTGAAAATCGCACTGTTTGGTCGGTTTGACACTTTTTAATGTTTGGCCGCTACCGGCCTTAAGGGTGTCTCCCCAGATTACACCGCCGAAAATCCTGTTTAACAACGGATCGGTCATCTTGTCCATATACGCCTCTAAAAACTGATGTTCCATCGTCGTCGGCCAGGCAGAATGTTCGTTATAATGATACCAGTAAAGCGCATTTTCATTTTTATCGAATTCAACAGTATCGGGATATACCCATGTTTGATGGTCGCTCAGACGATAAAGATCGCCGACGGTCAGGTTTTCCAACAGCTTCTTTTCATTTCGCCATGTTTCGAGGGTAACATTTACCGCACACGGTTGTTCACTTTTCGTTTCAATATGGACGATCGGATGATGCGCATCGATCCAGAAGCGGATATCGATTTGCTCGCTATCCTTTCCGGCACGGATTTGAATTTCCGAATCGGCGAGGCGGAGTATTTTTTGAAACGGCAGTCCATCGGCAAAAGGATTCGGTTCGAAATGGACACGGACACGGCCAAGTTTGAGCAGACGACCGTTTTCGCTGTAACTGTCGGTCTTGCTCAGATAAAACATTAAATCACCATTCTTTTCGACCCAGACATTCGCGCCGACATCGCCGTTGCCGGTGATCAGAGATCCATACGCATGATCGCTCTTGGAATCGACAACAACATGATAGTGTTCTATAACTGATGTCCCGTCAATCGCCAACAAGACAGGGCATATAACTATTGCAAAGATAAGACAATACTTGTTTTTCATTATAAATACCTCATTGTTTTATGTGACGTGCAGTTTTATTACAAGATCACGGCTTATATTGTTTTAGTTCTTTTTTGAGCTGTTCATTTTCTTCGCGGAGGCTCTTGTTCTGTTCGATAAAGAAATCCGCGATCCGGGTCGAGTCTTTTTCAAGTTTTTCTATTTCTTTTTGATGGTCTTTTTTGGTTTTTTCAAGAAGCTGTTTCTTTTCTTCGACTTGTTTCTGACAGGCATCCAGCTCTTTTTTAAGGCGCATATTCTCGGCGGCAACGAACCGGGCCTGTTTATTGCCGATTACCACCTGTTCCTTTTGACAACCGGTAACCATTGACAATAAGAGCAACATCATTACAGTAAATAAAACTATTTTTACCTTATCCATACATCCACCTTTCAAAATCCATTATTCAAATAGTATCTTCAGGTCTTCTTTGACATTCGCATCAATTTTATCGCTTTGCGTCCAGACTGCAAGTGAAAGACTCTTGCGGCAGGGACAATCTTCGACCGTCAAATCCGCATCGCTTTTCAGTACGGCCTCGATCAGGGCAAGACAGTTGTCGGTTGCTTTTTTGAGATTGCCGATGATCTCCTCCAGCAGTGTCTGTTTATCTTTAGCAGAGTCGGCCGGTTTCCAACAGTCGTAATCGCTGACTAACGCCGCAAGGGCATAACACATCTGGGCCTCGCGGGCCAACTTTGCCTCCGGCATGGCGGTCATCCCAATCAGATCGCCGCCCCAGGACCGGTGCATCAGCGATTCGGCGCGGGTGGAGAACTGCGGACCTTCCATGCAGACATAAGTTCCGCCGGCGTGGCTTTTGAGCTCGTTCTTTTGGGCCGTGTCAAAGAGGATGTTACTAAGGCGACTGCAGACCGGCCGGGCCATTTCGCAGTGCACCGCGCCGTATTCGTCGAAAAACGTATTCTGTCGCCGAAACGTCTTGTCGATGAACTGGTCCACAATGACCAGATCGCCGGGGGCGTTCTTCTCCTGCAGTGAACCGACCGCTGCCGTGGCAATAAGGGTATGGACGCCCAGTTTTTTCATCGCAAAAATATTAGCGGCATAAGGGACGGTACTTGGGCTGTATCGATGACCATCGCCATGACGATTGAGAAAAGCGACTTTACAGCCGGCAATCGCACCGAGCATGATATCACCGCTGGGGCTGCCGAAAGGCGTTTCGATAGATTCATATCGAACGTTATCGATGTATTTGCCAAGTTCATCGCCCAGTCCGCTGCCGCCGATCAGGCCGACTATCGCATCTGTCATGTCATTTTCCTTCCCTGAATCGTTAAATCACTTCAATACGGCCGGGCTTGTCAACCTTAATCAGCACACGGCGACCGTCGTAATCCCAATTTGATACGCCTGTAACTTCTTTGGGTTTTTGGGTGGTGATGACTTCAAATTCGGCGCCTTCGTCAAAATCCGCCACGTCGATCACAATATTCTTATTGCCGCGGCCGATCGGATAGACTTTTGCCAGATTGATCTTTCGCATCCGGTGGACATAGCATTTGTCTGCTGCCGACAGCGGGGCGATGACGATCTCCTTTTTATGGGTAAACGTATTTCGCATCGGCCCGATCTCAAGATGTTGGCCGTTGTCAGCGACCGGTGCGTTTCGTACCTGCCAATCGAGAGCGGTTTGGCGAATACACCACGTCAGTCGCCGATTACCGTCGGCATGACCTTCAACCATGATTCGATTAGGTTTGGGTGTGCTGATATTGAATTTCACCTGATCGTTTTGGGTAAGCTTGCCCTGATGCTGGTAGGGCTTTCCGTCCACAATCACCTTGGGATCGATCGTCGGGCCGCTGCTGTCTTTGAGCGTCAGCGTCATACGCCGAATAATCACCGGTACCGACAGGCCCGAAACCGTCATATCAATGCCGATATGCAGAACGTTGTTACTGTCCGGATTGGTGTAAATACTGGGAATGTCTTTCAATGCCGGCACATCGCATGTCATTACATATTCATTTTTGCCGGCTTTAATCTCCCATTTGGATCCTTGTTGTTCATAGACCTTATTGCCGTCGCGATCGTGAACATGAAAAACCGGTTGTACGGTCGGCCCGGTTTGTTCGCATTCCGTATGAACAGTCCATTTATAACTCTTGCCCGGTGCGCAACGGTAATACGTGCGGCCGTTATGACCGCCGCGAGGAACCTGGACGACAACAGTATCGTTTGGATTATTGTGTGAGTTGATTTGCAGGCCCGGATTCAGCCACGTGTAATTTTCATTCGGGCCGGAGACCGATGAACCCATCAGCATCCATGCCTGGCCTTTTTTCCGTTCGCGATTCCGCGCCGCAAAGTAGCGAATTTCCGGATCGTCATTGATGACCTCATCGGCCGCACCGCAAATCACCAGTTCCGATTGACCGCCGGTGTGATGTGAAACAACCGGAATACGCTGGCCGTCTCGCATCCCCCCGTAGCCGTAACAGTAAGCCGGCCTGGCTTGAGGATCCAGCGTGATCGAGTGTTTTAGCGTTCGGCAGAATTTCGTGTTCTCGGTATCCGGGATAAATTGTTCTTTCTCAGCACTGTAACATTTGACAGTCAGTTCATTGGGTTTCAGCTCGAAATAAATGCCACCGAGATTACCCTGGCCATAATCACCGCCCCAGTTGACCGGATCGAAACCGCCGATCCGACCGTTGGAGACAAACAGCTTATTTTTCAGTTCCATCACTTCATAGGTATGATTATGCCCGTGCATCCAGGCGATCGCATTGGGGTATTCTTCCAGCAAAGCCAGCATTTCGGGGCTGTTGACCAGTCCGCGATAACCATCCTCGTTTTTATCATAGGTCGTACCGCGAATATTGTTGTGGCTCAGCAGGATCATGGTCTTATCTTTGTTGAGGTCCATGTCCATCCGCAGCCATTCCAGTGATTCCTTGGTGATATTGACTGCCCGGACCATTTCGGGGAACGAAATGAAGTGAATCCCCTTGAGATCAAAGCTGTAATACGGTCGACAGGAAACACTGCCGAGTTTGTTGCACCGCCATTCCGCATCGCAGTCTTTGTTGTGCATGATCTCGTGATTTCCCGCCACATAGTAGAAGGGCAGCGTACCGCACTGACCGGGGATGATATCTGTCCAGTCCCCGCGGTCGGAATCCGTTGTGCCGTTATGATGCGCATCGCCCGTATCGATAAAGATATCCAGATCGGGGAACTGGTCCATAATATGCTGCATCATTTTGAGCTGTACCTGCGGCGTCGGTTGGGCATCGCCAGTCCATCCGAAATGGGCATCCGAAACAATAAAACCCTTGAGGATTTTACGATCCGAACTGCCGGCACGAACGAAACTGTTGCAGCCGAATGAACCGATCATCAGTCCGGCGGCTGTAAAACCGCTTGCTTTGAGAAAATTGCGTCGTGTGAAAATCGTATTCATAATTATCTCCTTTTTTGGGGTATTTTTCACAATCCCTTACCATTGAACCGTAACGACATGACTGGGCAGACTTTCGTTGCCATTAAAATCGACGGCTGTAACTCGATAATGCCATGCACCGTTCAACAGTTCACCGTTATAACCGAATCCGTTGTCTTTGAAAGTTGTCGTCATTTTATCGACATAGCACAGGAAATTCGCTGCATTTGGTTCGAAATCGCCGTCTTTACTTCGATATATCCGATACCAATGGATGTTGGCGTCGTCGCAGTGCCAAGATATTATTTGGTTTCTTACGTTTAGTGAGATAGAGGGTGAGAATGAAACGGATTTCTCATCTTCGATGATAATCGTCGTTGCCGGACTCTCGGCGCCTTTGGCCGGCCAAACACCGGTGTTATCCGAGTCGTTCGCTTCGATATAGTATTCGATCCCATTACCGAAGTTATCGCTGTTCAGATTGGCGGTGAATACCGCTTTCGTTCGGCGTTTCATGTACATATGTTGCCACGAATCATCACCGATTGAACGGTAATACAGCTTGGCAGAAATCAGATCATATGTGCGATTGTCGAGTATTCGGGCTTTGATTTCGATAGGCTGACCTTTGCGAACCGAAACCGGCGGTGAGATCACAACGATAAACGGCTTCTCGTCATCGGCGCTGCCCGCCAGACACGTGACAGGGATGGAGTCTTTGCTTTTTCCGGTTTTGCGGGATACACATGCCACCGTATAAGTGTGCTCGCCGTCGATCGTATCTTCATAATGTAGAACATCCAGCCCGACCAGGCCCGTATTGAGCTGTTTGCCGTCCCGGTAGATATGAAAACCGCGTGCGTTCTTTTCTTCGTTGGTCCATGTAATAACGGCACCGGTTTTGGTACCGCGACCCCGGACATTCGATGGGCTTTTGACCTTTTGGCCGGCCCGCGTTGTTTTCTCTTTATTGACAAAATGAAACTGAACAAAACGGTTCTGGCTGCTTTGGACGTTACCCAGTGATGAGATATCGGTCACGCGGTACATAAAGTTTTTCGCCCAGCTTTCAAACGCTCCCGGCAGATCGTCCCATTGCATATGGGGGAAGTTATGCTCCAGTTCGATGTGATCTTTCGTTGCCTGCAGTCGACACCGCAAATAATTAAGCTGTTCTTTATATAATGGATGATCGGTCTTTTCAATACATTGATCGACCACGGCCAGTTGTTTAACAGCCTTGGGTGTCTCGTCGATCGACGGTCCGTAAAACCGAAGGAATAAATCGTAAACGCCATTGACGTCGTTAATGGTCAGGGTATGACTTTGCCAACTTTGCCAGCCGCCGGTGCTGTTGACTGCCAATGTTCCGATGATCGGCCCTTCGATCGTATTGAGATGCAGATCGATCTCGCCGCCGCGGGTTGCAGTGGCTACACGAGCCTCGAAGACATTGATGCCGTTACCAAAGTTGACATCTTCGTATTGAACCCAGTCTCCGGACTTGATATATCCGAGACATTTCCCGCCTTCGCTGCAATCGGCCTTTTGAGTACCTGAATTTTTGACATAATCGACGGCATTGACAGAGACAATCGAATTCGGATCATCGCTATAGAATTTGAACCGGCTGATATTCAGTATATACCCGCCGCCGGAGGTGCGTATCGAACCGGTAAAGTCCGGTGTATGTTGGCATTCCCCGAAATCGCTCGCAAAGGGCTCGTTTTGATCGATGATCGCCGTGATCGCATCGGCATTTTCCGGGCCGTAATGGATTTCGGCATATTCGTGATATACATCGCGGGAGGTTGTGTATTGATTCGCCAGATCCCATGGTGCTTTGGCGATATAACTCATCTTGGCATCGACCGCATCGGTCAGTCGCCATGTCAGGCAGTAAAAGCCTTTCATATTCGGTGCCCGCTTTTCGTAGGCGTCGATGGTGTTGGACAGATGCATATCATAAGGATAGTAGTATTGCGAACTGCGAAAATCCCGTTCGAGCCACGGACAGCCCCAGTATTCGCGATCACCGTAGATCTCACCGGTTTCGCAACGGTCGGAATACCCCGAAATCGGTGCACAGATCACATCTTCGGGCAAATCCGCCACAAACGCGGCCGGCAATCCCCAGCCGGCCACAGCCAAACGGGTATCGAGTCCTTTGGCCTTGTAGCCATCGTAGAATCCCTTGAATATCCGCTGCCAGAGTGTTTTGTCCTCCTGCGGGGATTCGGAGTGAAAACACAACAGGTAATCCAGATTCGGATAATCACCGGTCAATTGCTCCAGCCGGGCGGCGATGACATTCGGATCGTCAGCTTTCGCGCCAACCTGTTGCTGGTATTCGTGGGGGATCAGATCGATATCCAGTCCCAGTCCAATCTTCACGCCGCGGCGGTGAGCATAATCGATAACCTTCTGGAACATCGAAACCCCTTTGGCGAAAACTTCATGATTATTTAATGTTTCATTGTGCAGCGTACAATCGGCGCCGTAGTCATAATCGTCAAATAAGTCGGCCGCCCCGAACCGATATTTGTTCACATCCCAGCCCGGGCCTCCCCACATGTGCCCAGTTCGAGCGGTCGCCATCCAGACGCGAGATAAATATCCCTTATATTCGAAATTGTGGAACATCTCATTGTGGCCGACATTTTTTGGGCCAAAGTTATAATTATGAATATGAATGAAATTCATCCGCATCTTGGCGGCCTGATCGATGATAAATTTCCAGTCTTCCCAGGAATAGACGGTCGCCGATTGCGGAAAATTCGTCCACGGCAGAAATCCGCGGATAACCATTTGCGGCGCCTTCTTCTCGTCCACGTCCGGCAGATAGAAATCTTTCTTATCCGGCAAAATATCGCCGCCGAGGTAAAAGCCGACGCCATAATAATCATCCAGTAAACCATAGACACCATAGAGCACACCTTCGGCATCACTGCCGGCGATTACGATCAGCTCCTGTCCGTTATTATCCAGCTTTTTTAATAGATATCCCTGCGGCCCGGGGTCCTGTGGGCCGACTGAAATTGCATTGTTGGCGCATAATTGGTCAATCATTGCATTTGTGTTTCGCTGACCGAGAACAAAGAATGCATTCGATGATTCTGCGGTTTTTGTGATCTTCAGTAATTTTCCGCTCAATGCATAGATATACCGCTGCAGTTCTTTGGCCGCATATTTTTCCAGATCGCTCGCTTCTGTGCCAATCACAATAGAATCATAAACAATCTCAGGAGGTATAGGGGCAGCAGCAGTAATTTCGGTTTCACTTTGATTTTGCGACTGTTGAACATCCTGACAGCCGAAAATGACCATTACCATGAACACAAATACACTCAATGTCAATCTCATAAAGCCTCCTTGTAAATAAAGTTACCTTCAACGGTTCTGCAAAGACATCATTATATGGTTTTACGACGAAAAAACCACCATGTTTTTACTTGCGAAATGATTAAAAAACCCCGGCGATTGGCCGGGGTTTGGGTTAATTGGCGAGGCAAACTTAGTCGTCACAGATCAGTTGGGCTTGGTTGGAAAAATTACCTTCTTTGCTGTAGAAATCCAGGCCCGCCGAATCCTGAGCTGTTGTCAAGGCCAGGGTATAAGTCCCCGGTGCGGTTGTCACAAAACTGCTGACATCGAATTCATACCAGTTGCCGGATGTCAAATTCGAAACCTGATCCAATGCTGTGCCGCGAGAGGGCATATTGTTGTAGGTGATCGATCCTTCCGTCCAACTGTTATCGCTGACCTGACGGACAGTCACCCCGTTGATGTTCTTATCTTCGACCTTCAATTTCAGGGTCGCCGACCCGATCGATGTGGTGCCGCCGGAATTGTCGACGACAAACTTGAGGAAACCAATAATCTTTTTATTGGTTGCGCCGCCGCGAACACGCACCGCATCATTGCTGCCGTAATTCGTTGTTGGTGAATCCTGTTTGCAGAATGCATCGTCGGTCAGCTTGGTGGGAAAGACGCCGCAGCCGCTGTGTTTGCGGTAGAGTTTGATGAATTTATCGGGATGGAAGACCTCAAGATTATCGAACCGACTTTCAGTTGCCAGTTTATCCATCAGAACTTCCATTTTCCGGGCGGTAACTGAATGGTTCAAAAAGACCCAGAAGAACTGGCGTTCGGCCATGGAATCTTCAATTGCGTTGGCCGTGAAAGCAGCATGCATATCGTTGCTGGCATCCAGCACACTGGCCACCGGATCGCCAAAGATCGGCGTATTGTAATAAATTACCGGATCGTCGTCCTCATCATCTGTTGTATCCAGATTATTCTTGGTCAGGATCGACCGCAGCACCCAGCCGTCATGGGCGTCCATGTTTTTGATGATGTTTTTTAAGACTACTGTATTGTCTTGGATTCCACTGTCGGCCACCATCATATCGTGCAGATCGCAGGCCTCCATATAGTCGGCCGCTTCATCGCACCAACCGCCCAGCGCGTTATTGGAATATAAGGTTGACGGTTTGTTAAAGCCGTACCCTTTACCGGTAAACAACACGTTTTTGCCCAGATCGTCCTGCGTATCATAATAGTAATAGGGGATAAACGGCTGATGATCGGTTTGCAGTGGTGTGTGCATCATGCCGAATTCATACAATTCGCGTATCTTTTTGCCTGAGACCAGATAACTGTCCTCGTCCCAGTGATACAGGTTGTGCCACTGACAGAATCCCAGTGCATCACCTTGCGAAAAGCTGACAAAGATATAGGTCTTATTGGAATTGTAAATCCCCACGGTAGTCGGCAGTTGCTGATCCAGTGCGCCGGGTGCTGACAGTTCCGAAAGCAGTGAGACATTCGGACCGTGGCCCATGGTTGTCTGACGCTCTTCAGTGACTGCGGTCACATCATCGCCTTCAGAAGACCACCAGCCAAATGAGATCGACTGATTGGGGTACGTCTGAATAATGTCTTCCTGGATCGACCATGTACCGGTGCCGTGCTTATTATCGCGGTCTAACAGAAATGTGATCATTTTCTTTTTGACCATATAGTCAGCGCCGCGGACCCTGGGTGTTGTCTTCATCGAGTCATCGCTCATTCCGTAAATATCCGAACAATAGTAGGTTTTATAGGATTGGGCCTGGGTCCGTGCCCAGCTTTGGCAGTTCGTGTTGCTGTTCCATGATGCGTATCCCCTGCGATCATATTTGACGCTGAAACCGAGGGTATTGAGCATTTCCGAATACTCGGCATCCTCGACGATACAACAGCCATACCGGCTGGCCTCGGTGATCGCACACAGGATTGCAAGGTTCGCATCGTCCTCGTCATAAACGATCATCTCATCGCAGATGGCATTGAGTGTGGTATTGTTAAAGACGGCCGCCCTCGCCTGGGCCTGGGTGGCACCGGTCAGTTCGGTCCATGTGTAGTTGGTGTAGTAATCCATCAGGTTGTCAAGGATTGCATCGTCCCAATCGTCATGCACCACGAACAAGCGCGGTGCGCCGCGGTTGACGACACCCTGGAATGTCTTGAGTGTCTCTAAATAATCTGTACCAAGATCATTGGCATAGCAATAGTAAATCGTTGAACCGAAAACCGATGTGCTGATCATTAAAATGGAAACCAGCCACATCACGACAAAAATATTCTTTATGTGCATATCGCACCTCCTGTCGCCCCCTATGTTAATAAATAGGGTTAAGAAACGGTGTGTCCGCATTCGAAAATGCCTGTTTCACCTCCTTTCTTTTCGACGGGCCTGAATAATAAATTTGCTTTCCAGAAATAATCCATTTTGAAAAAAAACCAGGCCCGACTTTATGAGCCGGGCTTGGTGTAAAACCATTTGTTCATTATTGATTGAGCAGCAGTTGCGGATCGGAGGCACTTTCTTTGCTGAGCCAGTCTAGGCCGGCTGAATCTTCAGAGGTGCTCAATGCAAGGCTGTAGGTGCCGGTCGATGTCACAAAACTGCTGACATCGAACTCATACCAATTGCCGGAACTGATACTGGAGATTTGATCCAGTGCAGAAACCCGCGACGGCATATTATTGTAAGTAATCGTACTTTCCGACCAACTATTGTCGGTAACCGACCGGCAGGTTACGCCGTTCATATTCGCATCGGCTTTGATACGAAGTTTGGCTGAAGTAATCGAACCTGCCCCGGAAACGGTGAATTTCAGGAACGAGATGATCTTCTTGTCACTGGCGCCGCCGCGAACCCGCAGATCGGTACTGCTGCCGAGATTCGTCGTAGGAGCCGCTTCTTTACAGAAAGCATCGTCGGTCAATGTCGTTGAAAGGCTGCTGTCGGTCGTTGCCGATTTTGTGGACGACCAACTGGTCAGGTTTGTGCGTGCCGATTTGTCCCGTGCCCGGCATCGATAGGTGTACTGTGTTGCCGCCGAGAGACCGGTATCGGTATAGGTGCGGCTGTCCTGCCAATCGCTGTCATGGCCGCCGCCGGCAGTGCACTCGAACTTATATTCTACGCCGCTGTCATCCGATGCATTCGAAGCCGTCATCGAAATAGACGAGGTGCCGGTTGCATACGGATCGGTCGAGAATGTCATTGGGTCTGGTGTCGGGGCCGTCTCGTCCGGTGTCATGATCAGTTCGGGGGCGTTATTGCCTTCTCCGCTGATCAGATCAAGACCGCCGGAATCCTGACCGGTGCTCAGACAGAATGAATACGTCCCCGGACCCGTCACAAAATCACTGACATCGAATTCCACCCAGTCGCCCGCGCTGAGATTCGATTCGACATCAAGAATCGTAATACGCGACGGCATGGTGTTCCAGGTAATCGTGTCTTCTTCCCAGGAGTTGCCGGATACACTGCGGCAGGTGATTGCGTCAATGTCTTCATCTTCGAGTTTGAGTTTCAACACGGCCGTTTCCGGACAGCCCTTGCCGGATACCTCGAACTTCAGGAAGGATTTGGCGCCGTTACTGCTATCGCTGCTGCGTATTCTCAAAAAGACATCGTCGAAGTTATTATTGGGCTGACCTTCCTTGACATAGGCGTCTGCCAGCAACCGTCCCTGCGGATAAAGCTGTCGATAAAATCGGATCATTTTATCCGGCGGCAGTACTTTAATGTCCGTATGATCTGTTTCGAGTTTGTCAATGACATCCTCGAGCGTCTCAACCCGTGCACTGGCATTCAAAAAGACATAGAAGAACTGGCGACTGTTTGATGATGTGTCAATCGCATTGACAATCGTATTCACCGAATCTTCGCCATTTGCGATTATCGGGTCCTGCAGAACGGTTACGCCATAAAAATTATTGGGTTCTTCGGTTGCATTATCCGTCCCGTCAATGGCGCATTTTGTCTGAACCGATCTGAAATGTTCACAGCCCAGTTTGCATATCTTTTCGATCAGCGATTCACTGATATCCTTCTTGGCGATATTCACCATTTGATCGGTAATGTCGGCATCTTTGCAGACATCGATCGAATCTTCCATAAATGCGCCCAGTTTGTTGTATTGATTGGCGTAATAGGGCTTGGAATAACCGTAGCCTTTACTAAAGAATAAGAGATTTGTATCCATCATATCATAGAGTTTTTCCACGACATACGGATGAACATCTACGGTCGGGCCGGTCATATACATTCCGAACGGATAGTTGCTGTAGCTTGAAACTTCTTCCATATAGTACCGATCCCAGCGCGTGACCCAGCCGATATGGCCCTGTGTAAAGGTGAAAAAGATATAGGTGTTGCCGTTGAGATAGTTTTGGCTGATTGTTGCGGCCCGATCCTGATCAAAGGTCGCGGTCGCTCCGTCAAAGTGGGTCAGAAATGAGTCATTGAGTCCGCCGCCGACAAAGGATTGACCGTGCTCGGAGAGCTTGGCGATCGTTTCACCTTCCTGATTACTGGTAATCGAGGTCCACCAGCCGTGTGCCAGCGTACCGGTGCCGTAATTGTCATAAATTGCTTCTTGGGTCGTATCGTCGCCGACCATTTGATGGCCTGGATCCGGTGCCCAAAAGAACATGTTCTCGGCAATGCCCAAATCCAGTCGCTTGTTAAAGCCGACTGAGCCTTTGTGGATGAAATAATCGGTAGTGATGCAATCACCCATCAGGTTGTTTTTTCCCCAAAGTTGGGCGGCTTCGGGCGTAGCCCATTTATTGACCATGTTCGCATCGGAATCGGTGTGAAGCGTCAACCCGTGATTTTGGAGCTGTCCGACGATTGACTTGTCGCAGACGGCGGTACCGGTTAATATCCCGGCCAGTGAACAGGCGTTGTTCAGTGCCAGATTGCAGTCGGTGTAGTCATAGACAATATAGTCATCGCAATACGTCTGCAGCGAGGAGACCCCGAAGATATTCATCGGGTCCTCGTTATCCCCGTACGTCGCCACGATATTGATCTCACCGTCGTCCTCAAGATCTTCAAGCCAGTATAACTCGTTATAATCATAGATCACGAACAGCCGCGGGGCGGTCCGGTTCACCGCACCCTGAAAACTCAGGATGGCGTGTCTTTCCTGGGTGTTGACCTGGGGGGTGTATTTGTTGATGTCGCAAACATAAATATCATAGACCGCCATGGCCGAACTGCACAGAAAGTAAAGACACAATAAGATAAATAGGAAATGTTTCATAGACATGATACTGCATACCTCCAAATGCCCCCTATGTTAATAAATAGGGTTAAGAAACGGTGTGTCCGCATTCGAAAATGCCTGTTTCACCTCCTTTCCCTTTCGATGGACACAGGCTGAAAACTAATACATTCCATACGTTACAATTATATGTTAATACCGCGCCTTAGTATATTCAAGTAAAAAATATGATATGCATAAAAAAATTTATACATCTTACATATAAACATATCCATACGTTCAAAAATTGCAAAAAGTTGTATAAAGCGTTATAAAGAATAGGGTTATATAAATAAGCCGTTTCCTGGTCATTTCAGCAATTTTTCATTATGTGGATGCGGATTAACTTAACAAATGTGTTTTTTACCATTATTTTTCGATTTAATCACAAGTCATAAGATTATTCAGATTCGATCGGGTAGCGCATCGCGGCTTATCCATATATATAATCATTTTTAGGGATAAAACTGAATATCCGGTTAAATGAATTGATGATTCCGGCACGATTGCTGCCAAGTATGTTGATTTTAAAGAGACTATCAGTACCGTCCCATTATAAGTCGAACAAGGACAGTTGGTTATAGTTTTGTTG
>CAZFDE010000053.1:0-17726 GCA_964517795.1 uncultured Pirellulales bacterium
CTAAAGGCCGGGAATACAATAAACACGTGTAAACTTGGGGTGATTGATTTTAATAGTGTTTACAGGACAGATAAGAAAATTATATTTGATGAAAAGCCTGTAGAAGAGTACGAATTTATGGCCACCGGTACCGGTGTAACCGGTATAGCGGTAAGGTTTCCCGATGAAATGGTCATGCAGTTGAACCACGCCGACAGTTTCGACGAATTTTCGCAATTGCGAATGCTGGCCAGGATTAAACTGAATCTCAAAGGCTATCCGTTTGTTAATCCCCAATCATTTAACATGGTTCACGATCTTAAGCGATCGGTCATCACCGCCGAATCCCAAACCCAAAACGGACCTGTCAAGATTCAGCTTCGTGCCAACGTCGAATCCGATGTGATCCGGATCGATGTTTACGATAACCGCAACACCAAAACCCCGCTGACGCTTATCGTCGAACAGGATTGCCCTTATCAGGTTGACTTGAAAAAACCCAACCAATGTATTTGGTATCATCAGAATCCGACGACACATACCGGCGATTTGCCGCAGTGGCCGGTTGTTTCCGGTCGGAGGTTTGGATTTGCGATAACCGCTCATGATGCCAATACCACCGGCTTCAAAGCAGGGCGATTCACGGCCGAGCCCTCCGATCATCACATCATTTTGATTCATGCCCTTTCGGCAAAAACGAAAGACGCATTCGATACTGAATTAACCGGCCGACTACAAGAAAATGCCAGAGTAGCATCAAAGGACTTTATCGCCGATCATGAAAAATGGTGGGCCGAATTTTGGCAAAAAGCATACTTTAAGCCGGACGATCCGACGGGTAAAATGAAGAAGTTCCGAGCCGCCTTTGATTTAACGCGGTATTATATCGCTTGCAGCTCGAGTGCCGATCGCGAATGGCCGGTCCATTTCCAGAATGATCTGTTTCGATACACCAATAAACCGAACCACTGGTCGGAATTTTTTATTATCAGCGGCACCGAACAGTATCAGGCGCTCTATCCCGCCATGCGGACGGGTGACCTTGATGCCCTCAAAAGCCATTTCCAGTTTCTCTACAAACATTTGCCCGGATTTACGTCTGTAGATCAAAATGATATGGCGTTGATCCCATATGCCTTTATGGGTTACAGGCCGGCTCAACAAGGACATATCAAAGCGGGAAATTTAGACATGAACGGCGGCAGTATATCTATGCTGATGCTCATGGCCGACTATGCGCTGATTAGCGGAGATACCCATTATACCAATACAGTCTTCAAACCATTTGCCAAACGTATAATCAATACGGTTCGAACAGCCTATCCCGAACGAGATGAAAACGGCAAAATGATTCTGTATCCGTCTACATCTGGAGAGACCTGGTATGGTGTAACGAACTCCACCGAATTGGTGTCAGCGTTGAGGGCTTTGTTGCCACGCGTTATCACGATCGCAAAACAGCAAAGCTGGAAAGAAGAAGAAAAAGAGTGGCAGAACATGCTGAATACTGTTCCGGATGTCCCCCGTGGAACGCTGGTTTACGAATTCGATAAAGATACCGGGCCGCCGAGAGTTGAGCCGTCGAATTTATTAGCACCTGCAAGTGATATGAGTACGGTAAATCCCAAGAAAGTGCCATGGTATGATTTCCAGCCATATCATTATAACCGCCAGCAGACGTATCTGTATCCGATATGGCCCTTCAAACAGGTCACTCGTGATCCTGAAGACATCGTTGCGGCCATCGAGACCTACAAAGCCGGTCACCATCCGCATCTAAATACCGGCTGGGCAGCGGATGTTGCACAGGCTGCGTGCCTTGGTATGCTTGATGAAGTGATGCAGTGGTTCGATAAGCATTTTGACTGGACGTATAATTTTCCAAATGGTCTTGCGACCGAAGAAGCGCCCAAGCATCCTCAACAGCGAAAGATCGGTATGGCGCCGAGTATGCAGGGCATGGGAACGGGCGTGATCCCTGTATTTGAAATGCTGATGCAGGATTATCCCGATGAATTGATTCTGCTGCCATGCTGGCTCAAAGATACAGCCGTCAAATTCCAACTGTACAGCCCCTTCGCAGGCAAAGTGACTGTCAACTATGATCCAAAAACAGGCGTAGAATACACAACCCAAAAGAAAATCAAGGTCACGGTACCTGAAAAATTGAAGATGAACAAATAAAAAAGGGACAACCAATGAGAAAGCAAAAATTTCTAATGTTAACTGTTTTGATGGCCATCCTTTGCTATTCTAATTTATTGGCCGCCGATTATAAAGGCATGTACGGCATGATCCTGCCGGCCGAAGGCAGTATCGATATGCAAACCGTGATCGATCTCAAAACAGTATTGAACCTGGGCGGCCAAAACATGATCGGGATGATGGACCCGACGCGCGACTATCTGCCGTATTGGAACCTCGGCAATAAGATGAGCCGATTTATGCCCTCGCATAACATCGGCCGCTGGTGGGATTGTATGCTCCGGCTGGAGGCGGCCACCGGCTTTGTGATCCCCGCCAATGTGGAAGCGGGCTTGATGAGCCATACGCAGCGGTTCTTCGACAATCCCGACCACCGCATGTATCCGCCTTTCGACGATACCCGATTAACAGAGGATGAGCGAAAATGTACACTGCATGACCTGCGTGAAAATGTTCTTGCGCTCACTGCACTGGTAAAGTATCGCAACAGCCAATGGGCCCGCCAAAAAGGCCATGCCCTGATCGAAAGACTGTTGGTATATATGAACGAAGATGGCACATGGGCGTTTGAAAAGATGCTCATCGGCAAGGATGTCGAAATAGAACAGGATGCAACCTGGGCTTGTGAAGATATACTCACTGGCAAGAAACAAGATATCAAAATAGACAGAAGTTCTTCGGACCCGACCGGCAGCCATGGTCGGCTTTTAGAAGCACTGGTCCTGTTTTATCGTGAAACCGGTGATTACAAAGCACTCGAACTTTCCGAATGCATCGCCCGCTACCATTTCAAAAATTCTATTTATCCCGATGGATCGTTCAATGAAACCTCCGGCGCATGGCATGCGCATTCGTATCTTAATACCCTGCGTGGCCTGCTGCTCTACGGCGAACTGACCGGCCAACGTGTATATATTGATATTGTCGCCAAGAGCTATAAGAAAGCGATACCCGAAACAATCATTCATTGCCGTTCGGGTTTTCTCAGGCATAATATTGGAAGTACGACCTCCGGCGGCGAAACCAGCACCGCCGGCGATATCGCTCAACTGGCCCTGTGGCTGGGCAAGCGGCACGGTTATACCGAACTGCTCGACGATACCGAGCGTCTCGTACGTGCAAGACTCGTTCCTTCGCAAATTGTACACGCTAATATCACCCCGGCTGCTGACCTCCAGGGCGATGTGGTTGCGAATTTGAGCGAGCGGGTGATCGGTACCATTGGCGGCAGTTTTGCCGAACCTTATGGTAAGTACTATTCCACGGTTGATATTACTGCAGCCGGTATCCATACGCTGGTCGATATCTACAATAATATCGTCGAACGAACAGCCCAGGATGTGAAAGTCTATCTGCATTTCGATATCGAAAACAATTATATTTCTTTGAAATCACGCCGGGCTGACAAAGCAACCCTGAACATCGACATGAAAGTCGATGCCAATCTCTGGGTCCGTATGCCGAGATGGGCACCGGCCGATTCGATAATCGTCATGCAGAATGATAAAAAGTTGGCATATGAAAAAATGGGAGATTTCATCGTTATCGCTAATCAGTTTACACCGGGTTCGGTAGTGATAACCTACGACTTGCCGATTACTAAAGAAACAGAAAAGGTCAATGAAACCACCTATACACTGTTGTGGCGTGGCGATGAAGTCATCGGTATTCGCCCGAACATTGACATTACGCCAATATATCCGAACCTGCCGGAAAAATATCGAAAAGAATAAGGAAAAAACAAATGAAATTAAATGTCAAAAGGATCTTTGTATTGTTTTGCTCGAGTGTTCTCTGCCATTCGGTATCGGCCTCGGATTACAAGGGCATGTATGGGCGGACTCTTCCCGCGGACGGCAATGTCAACATGCAAACTGCTGTTGATGTTGAAACGGTACTGAACCTGGCCGGTAACAATATGCTCGGTATGCTGGACCCTACACGCGATTACCTGCCATATTGGTCTCATGCATTGAGTCATATGGGAACCTGGCAGCCGTCACATAATCTGGGCCGCTGGTGGGACGCCGTACTTTCGCTGGAAGCGTCAATCGGTTTTACGATTCCCGCTAATGCCGAAGCGGGAATGCTCGGCCATCTCTACCGGTTCTTCGACAATCCCGACCATCGCATTTACCCGCCGTTTGATGAAACGCGCTTCAAAGAGGGCGAACCCCAAGCGTTGATGCATGATTTGCGAGAGAACCTGATGGCCTTAAACGCACTGATTCGCTTCCGCAATAGCAACTGGGCACGCCACAAAGGGCGGCTGATGATCGGACGCTTGCTGATCTTCTTGAATGAAGACGGAACGTGGAATTTCGATAAGATGCTTGTGGGCAAAGAACGTGGAGAGAAAATACCGGGTATATGTTCGGACCCGACGACCAGTCACGGTCGCTTGCTGGAAGCGGTGATTATCTTTTATAATTTAACCGGCGATTATTCTGCACTGAAACTCGCAGGCCGTATCGCGAATTATCATATTAAAAATTCGGTAAATCCCGATGGCTCGTTTAATCGTACCTCCGGTGCCTATCACGCGCATTCCTATCTTGGTACTTTAAGAGGGCTTCTGATGTATGGCGAATTGACCGGCCAACACAAATACATCGATGTGGTAGCCAAAACGTTTACCAAAACGGCACTCTCCGAGATCGTCATTTCACAGGCGGGCTACACCCCGCACAACATCGGAGATATTAAAATCGGCGGCGAAACCAGTTCCCCCGGCGATGCGGCCCAGATCGCGCTGTGGCTGGCGAAACGTCATGGCTGCACCGAATTGCTGGATGATACGGAACGGCTGATTCGGGCCAGGATCGTACCGGCTCAGATTACAAACACCGGGCCGCTTACGCCTTCGCCTGATCATGATGGGGACGCTGTCAGAGATCTTGAGCAGCGTATTATAGGTGCAATTGGCGGTGTGCATGGCCCGCCGCACGGCGGCAAAACCTGCGTTACCGATGTAACCGCAGCCGGTATTCATACACTGGTCGATATCTACAATAATATCGTCGATCGTACGCAGCAGGATGTCAAAATCTATTTGCATTTTGATATCGAAAACGATTATATCGCCCTAAAATCCCGCCGCGCTGAAAAAGCGACTCTGAACATCGATATGAAAATCAATGCCAATCTCTGGGTCCGCATGCCGCAATGGGTACCGGCCGATTCGATAAAGGTGATGCAGAACGGCAAACCGTTGACTTATGAAAAAATGGGCGACTTCTTAGTGATCGCGAACGAATTTTCACCGGGAACAATCACCGTTACTTACGACCTGCCCGTCGTCAAAAAACAGGAAACAATCGGCGAAACCACTTATACATTGCTGTGGCGCGGGGACGAAGTGATAGGGATTTCGCCCAATGTCGATTTTTCCCCGTTCTATCCCGATTTGCCTGAGCGATACCGAGACAATGAGGTGAACACACATGAAGCGAAAAACTAAATTATTATGTTCTTTGCTGTACTTAAGTGTTTTTAGCGGTGTTGTATTCGCGGCTGATTATAAAGGCATGTACGAAATCCCCACACCATGCCAGGGCACACTTGATATGGAAACCCATATCGATCTGGCCGCGTCGTTGAAGCTGGCAGGAGATCATCTGGCTAATTCAGTCGATCCAAATGGTGTACCCTATTGGTCAATGAATCCAACAGCCGGGGGTATGTACTGGCCGCAGCATAATATCGGCCGCTGGTGGGACGCAATGCTTAGGTTGGAAAATGCCACTGACTTTATGATCCCTGCCGATGCCGAAATCGCTTTTTTAAAGACCACTCACCGGTTTTTCAATAATCCAGATCATCTATGCTGGCTGCCGTTCGATGATCAGCATTTACATGCATTTGTACTTTATGAAGCGCACTCGTTCCGCGAGAATATTCTGGCCCTCAATGCCCTGATCCGTTACCGAAACAATAGTTGGGCTAAAGAAAAGGCCGAAGGTGCGATAGTGACCTTGCTTAAAGCTGTTGGCAAAGACGGCAAGTGGAACAATGATACGTTCGAGTACGGGAAGAACTTTGATAACGCGATTTGGCCTTTTACCGGGCCGATAGGCAGTCACGGCAGAATGCTTGAGGCGGTGGTCTGGTATTATGAAAATAACGGCCAGCCGGATGCGCTTAAGTTAGCTGAAAAGTTAGCAGAAATGCATTATGAAAACAGTACCTCTGAAGATGGTACATTCGGCAAATGGAAACCGGGACACACGCATTCATATTTCAATACATTGCGTGGACTGTTACTGTATGGCGAACTCACAAACCAGTATAAATACATCGAAAGAGTCGCGGTAACTTATGAGAATACGGTAAGAACAATGATTAAACCCTCGGGCTTTGTATCTCATGATATCGGCAAGGAAAACAGGGGCGAAACCAGCTCGCCCGGCGATGCGGCTCAGCTCGCATTGTGGCTTGCCGTTCGTCACGGCTACAGCAAATATTTCGATGATGTCGAAAGATTAGTTCGTGCCAGATTGATCCCCTCCCAGATCACATTTGGAAATATCGAAAATCCGAATGATCTGAGAATAGGAGCTTACGGCGGCATGATCCAGCATCCGTATGGCGGCAAAACGGCAATAACGGATGTTACTTCCGCGAATGTCCATACACTGGTTGATATTTATAAACACATTGTCGAATACCAGGGCAATGACTTAAAGGCGCATCTGCATTTCGATTACGCCGATGAGATTGTCGAAATAAAATCCGTTCGACACCGTGATGCCGATGTACATGTAAATGTGAAAAAATCCTTGAATACATGGATCCGTCTGCCGCGGTGGACCGATCGCGACAAGGTTAAACTTACAGTCAAGGGAAAAAATCTGCCGTTGCAGATGATCGGCGATTATATCTATATTCCCACAACGAAGCTGCCGGGCAAAATAAACATCAAATACAATTTACCGGTCGAAACCAAAACAGAGACCTTGGCCGGCACCGAATACACCCTGTGCTGGCGCGGTGACGAGGTGATGGGCATCCGGCCTAATGCCGAATCATTGCCATTCTATCCTGATCTTCCGGAAAAATTCGAAGATGAAAATGATCGTGCTGATCAGGTCCAACCGTCAGACAATGCGAATCAATAAATAATATAAAAAAAAGGAGAAGCGATATGGAGACTAATGTGATCATGGGATTTGCACTGGTATTATTAGGTGCGATCGGCGGCGGCTCTTATGCACTGCCCAGCAAGTTCGCGAGCAAATGGCCGTGGGAAATTACGTGGGGCCTTTTCTTTTTCTTCGCCACGATCTGCCTGCCGATCGTCATGGGGGCAACACTGGTTCAGGATGCCTTCGCTATCTGGCGACAAGCCGGGATGCAGGTACTCATCTGGCCGATCCTGTTTGGATTTATCTGGGGATTCGGGTCGATGACGCTGGGGATCGGGTTCAGCATGATCGGGTTGTCACTGGCTTATGCGATCAATTTCGGCCTGCAGACGGGTTTCGGCTCGTTGCTGCCGATGGTCCTGCTCAGTCCGGAACATTTCGGCACGCCGGCCGGCAATGTCATCGTAATGGGGATCGCCTTGTGTGTGGTCGGGGTAGTTGCCTGCGGCTATGCCGGGATTCTAAAAGATCGCGGCGCAAAGGCAGCGGTTAATATGGACGAAAACCGCAAAAGTTCGATGATGGTCAAAGGGATCGTCATAACAGTTATCTCGGGCCTGATCTGTCCGTGTGTGAATCTGGGATTTAGCTATGGCGGTCAGATTATTACCATTGCCCACGAAGACTACGGCCACCCGATCTGGAGAGCGACACTGGCCGTCTGGATGCTGACGTTCGTCGGCGGGGCGATTTCGTCATGCGGCTATTGCATCTACCTGTTGTTCCGCAATCGAACCTGGTCAAGTTTCACTAAGCCAAATCTGGCGAAGGTCTTGTTGATCGGCCTGCTCATGGCTGTTCTGCACGATGGCTGCCTGGTGGTCTATGGCATGGGCGCGCAATACCTCGGCGTGCTCGGCACCTCCGTAGGATTTGCCGTTTTTCTCTCCGGCATTATCCTCACCGGCAATGTGCACGGTTTTCTCACCGGTGAATGGCGCGGCGTGAACAAAAAAGCCGTAACCTGGATATTGGCCGGAGTGGTGATCATCGTCATTGCCATGGCGGTTCTGGGTAAAGGCAATGCGATGTTAGCAGTAAATTAAGCAAAGGAAGGAGTATATCGTGAGTAGCAATAAGATACTATTAGGATTGGATCTGGGATACACCGGTTGCAAGGCGGTTGCTTTTGATATACAAGGCGAGATATTGGCCTCGGCCTATCGCGAATACCCGATGCAATACCCGAAACCGGGGTGGGTCGTCATGGATCCCGAACAGATATGGACGGGTGCCGCCGAATCGATTCGCCAAGTGACGACCGAGTTGTCCGACCCGGTAACGGCGCTGTCCGTCTCGGTCATGGGTGAAGCGTTCACTCCGGTCGATGCCGATGGCCAACCGGTTACCGAAACGATTACGGCTTTCGATGAGCGGGGCGTCGATCAGTGCAATCAACTCATCGAAAAGCTGGGTATGGAGAAAATTTTCAATATCACCGGCCAAGTGGCCGGGCCCAGCCATCCGCTGCCCAAAGTCTGTTGGCTCAAAGAACATCAGCCGGATACCTTCAAACGCATTGATAAGATTTTCTGTTTTTGTGAATTCATCCTGCATCGTCTTGGCGTCGAACCGACGATCGACTTGTCCATGGCGGCCAGGAGTATGGCCTATGACCTGCAAAAAGCCGATTGGTCGGATACAATTTTACAGGCGGCCGGACTGGATGCGAGTTTGTTTGCACCGGTCAAATCCGCCGGTACCGCTGTAGGGACGGTTGCGCCGGATGTGGCCGATAAGCTCGGCCTTTCCGCCGATACCATTGTCGTGGTTGGCGGACACGATCAGCCCTGCGGTGCCGTTGGCGCCGGCGTACTGACCAAAGGTCAGGCGACCTATGCACTCGGGACCGTCCATGTGATTTGTGCGGTCATGGATGCATTTAATAACGCACTTGGACAACAGGGTTTCCCGTGTTATCCGCATGTTGTCCCGGGACGATATGTAACCCTTGCATATAATTTCACCGGTGGTTCGGCCCTGAAATGGTTTCGCGATACATTCGCCGCAAACCAGGCTCAACAGGCGCAACAGGACGGCAAAGATATCTATGATGTCCTGCTCGATGAAATGCCCGATCAGCCCAGTGGTTTATTTTTATTGCCCCATTTCTCCGGCACTGGTACCCCCTGGTTTGATACCACGACCCGTGGGGCATTGCTGGGACTGACGACCGCCACAACCCGCGGTCAGATCGTCAAATCGATCCTTGAAGGAACCACCTATGAACTCGCGATGAATCTGGACATGCTCGCCCGGGCCGATATGCAAGTGAACGAACTGCATGCGATCGGCGGCAGTGTCAAGTCCATGAAAGATATTCAAATCCGAACGAATATCATGGCCAGACCGGTGTATCTGATGGCTGTGCGTGAAGCCTCGGCATTAGGAGCAGCCATCCTCGCCGGTGTGGGCGCAGAGATTTACCTCTCGGTTGAAGATGCATCGCGCCGGCTTGCCGAACTCAAGTCCGTAGTGCAGCCGCAAATGGAATCTGCCAAACAGTACGGCCGACGGGTGAGCCAGTACAAAAAAATCCACAGTTCGGTGAGACAAATTTTTAGGGACATCATAAACTAACGGAGCAATAAAATGACTTCACCAATGACTTCTCGTCAACGTGTGCGTGCCGCTTTGGATCATCAGCAGCCGGATCGTGTGCCGGCCGATCTCGGCGGTACGATTGTCACGACATTACATGCCGGGGCTTACAATCGGCTCAAACTTTATCTCGGAATCGATACACCGCCGTTGCCGGGTTCCGGCCCGTCGAAAAAAATAGTCGTAGAACACCAGGTGCTTGAGGCGCTGCAGATCGATACCCGATATATATGCACCAAAGGCCCGGACAATTCACGTGAACGTATCGGCCCGAACGGATATTACCGCAATGAATGGGGTGTGGAATATCAACTGCCCGACGAAGAAGAATACAGCTATACCCCGCAGGGTGCGCCGCTTCAAAATGCAACGATTGCCGACATCGATAGTTACCCCTGGCCGGACCCGTTGGACCCGGGGCGCACCCGGGGACTGGCTGAGCAGGCAAAAGCCGTTCACGATCAAGGCCAATATGCCTTAGTTGGAAATGTGGACAAGCCCAGCATTTTTGAATTAGCATTGGCGATGCGCGGATTTGAAGCCTTTTTGACTGATATGGCCGGTGATCCAGATTTTGCTCAGCGACTGTTGGAAAAGATTACTCAATTGCAGGTCCTTCGATACGAACAATTCCTCGAATCTGTGGGGCCGTATCTGGATGTCATCGTTTTTGCCGATGATGTTGGTATGCAGCACGGACTGTTGATCTCTCCGGATAATTATCGCCAATTCTTAAAATCCCTGCATGAAAAATTGTACGATGCCATTCGTCGCAAGACCGATGCGAAGATTTTTTATCATACCTGCGGGGATTGCTATGCATTGATTCCTGATTTCATCGAAATTGGGATTGATATCCTCAACCCGATTCAGGTCTCCGCTTCGAATATGCAAACCGACCGGCTCAAACGCGAATTTGGAAAAGACCTGGTGTTCTGGGGTGCAGTCGATACCCAGCATGTATTGCCGCATGGCGCACCGGCCGATGTGGCCTGTGAAGTTCGTCAGCGGATCGATGATTTGGGTCAAAATGGCGGCTTTGTGATTGCCCCGGTACACAATATCGTGGACGATGTTCCGCCCGAGAATATTGCCGCCATGTTCCAATATGATACAATGACCCAAACGAAATAAAAAGAAAACCAATTATTTTGTAATGATCAGTAAGATATGACCAAACGCGAGGTGATCCAAGCCGTATTGCAAGGCAGGCGGCCGCCGTATATCCCGTGGCATTGTGAATTTACCCTCGAAGCCCGCAAAAAGTTAACGGATCATTTTGGCCGCGACGACATCGAAGATATACTGCAAAATCACTTTATCTGTCTGGGCAACAGCATTGGCTTTTTTAAAGACTTGGGCAATAACCGGTTTCAGGACATTTTCGGCGTCATCTGGGATCGCACCGTCGATAAGGATATCGGCGTCGTAGCGGGACAGGTCTTGCTGGAGCCGAGCCTGAAAGGATATAATTTCCCCGACCCGCACGATCCGAAGATATTTCAGGATATTCCCGAAAAAATGAAAGACCATGCTGATCGCTTCCGCGTCTTTCAGATTGGTTTTTCGCTCTACGAGCGGGCCTGGACGCTCCGCGGCATGGAACATCTTATGATGGATTTCATCGAGCATCCGGATTTTGTTCGTGAATTGCTCAATACCATCGCCGACTACAACATCGCCCAGATACATAAAGCACTCGAATATGATATTGACGCCGTCTATTTCGGCGACGACTGGGGCCAGCAGCACGGCCTGCAGATGGGCCCGGGCCTCTGGCGCGAGTTTATCAAACCCGCCCTCAAACGCATGTACAGTGTCGTTCGCGATGCCGGCAAATTCGTCATGATCCATTCCTGCGGCGATGTTGATGAACTGTTCGACGATCTTGTGGAAATCGGCCTGAACTGCTTCAACCCCTTCCAGCCGGAAGTAATGGATGTTTTTGGCCTCTTGGACCAATACCGAGGCCGACTCGCCTTCCACGGCGGCCTGTCCACCCAGAAAACACTGCCCTATGGCACGGTCGAGGATGTCAAAGCCGAAACCCAACAATTGCTCGCTGCCGGCCAAAAGGGCGGCTACATCTTCGCCCCGGCCCACGCCGTCGAAGGCGATGTCCCCCTTAAAAACATCCTAACTTTCATTGAGATCGTCACAAATCAGTCCAAATTCAGCTAAATTCATAGCCGAAGCAATATTGACGAGTGTGGCCCAAGTGTGGCATAATACGTCCCTTTAGAATTTACGGAGTACAGCATGACAATGAAACGAAAAACGAAAAAGTCATCGACCAAAAAGACCAGCCGTCAACAGTCTCTGTCCACCCGTTCGATCCATGCCGGTGAGCAGCGGCGACGCTACGCCGATTCAATTACCACGCCGATTATCCAGACCTCGACCTTTACCTTCAAAGACAGCAAACACATCGAGGACTATACCCGCAAAGGCAAAGAGCATTTCGAATACGGCCGCTATGGCAACCCGACGGCCCAGATCGCCGAAAAGCGCCTCGCCGACCTCGAAGGTGCCGAGGACTGTGTCGTGTTCTCCTCCGGCATGAGCGCAATTACCACGACAATTTTGACTTTGGTGCAGACCGGCGACCATATCGTCATCACCGATGACAGCTACAAAAAGACACTCGAATTCTGCCGATCCTATCTTAAGCAATTTGGTATCGGCTGCACGATCGTTCCCTTCGGAAAATACGATCTTCTCGACAAAGCCATCCGGCCCAACACACGCTTTATTTTTTCCGAATCGCCGACCAATCCCTATCTCAATGTCTTCGATCTGGTCAAAATCAAGAAAATTGCGCATCGCCATAATGTTTTGACCTTGATTGACAGCACCTTTGCAACCCCGCTCAATCAAAAGCCAATCGAATTCGGCATGGACCTGGTATTGCAAAGCTGTACGAAATATCTGGCAGGCCACAATGATATTCTTGCCGGAGCCGTAATGGGCAAAACCGATCTGGTGGAAAAAATTCGCGTCCTGCACAAATCCATGGGCGGCCTGATTGATCCCCATTGCTGTTATCTGCTCTTGCGCGGCTTGAAAACCTTCCCCTTGCGCGTCGCCAGGCAAAATGAAACCGCACTGAAAATCGCCGAATATCTCGAATCGCATCCGCGGATTAAAAAAGTCTATTACCCGTTCCTCCAAAGCCATCCGCATTATGATATCGCTACCACCCAGATGAATGGCGGCGGCGGCGTTGTCACCTTTGATATCAAAGGGACGCTTCAGACCGCCAAAAAATTCCTCGATTCGCTCAACCTCTGCTTTATCGGCCCCAGCCTCGGCGGTGTCGAGACCCTGATTACCCATCCGGCTTTGGTCAGTTATTACGATTACCCGCGAAAAGAGCGATACGCCCTGGGGATCACCGATACCTTGTTTCGCCTTGCCGTCGGTATCGAGGATGCCGATGATATCATTGCCGACCTGGACCATGCATTGAAAAGATCATGAACCCGGAAGATCAAATCAATGTAACGGCGCCGTTGGATCGTTTGATGCGGCGGCGCACCATGAAATTTTCGGCCGTCGAGGGCGGCTTCGCGCTGGTGACACTGGGATTGCAAGTGGCCTTTTACCTGCCGTTTCTAAACGCCCTCAACGCCGATACCTTGCAGATCAGTCTCGGTGTCTCCCTACCCGGCCTGGTTACCGGCATGGTACAGCTTTTCTCGCCGGCAGCCTATCGGATTATCAAAAATCATAAATATTTCTGCCTGATAACTTGCATACTGCATTCGGTTTGCTTTCTGCCGCTGGCGTTTATCTCTTTCTGGCCGCCGAAAGAGCCCGTATGGCCGGCGATCATCTTCGGCTGCATTGCGGCAATCCCCTTCGGGCTTCAAATCCCCGTCTGGGCCGATTGGATCAGCCGGATCGTCCCGCGAAAACGTAGAGGCCGCTATTTTGGATTGAGGGCACAAATCCTGACGGGTATTCAGTTTGCCACCACGATGATCGCGGGCTATCTGCTGTACAAATCCCAAAAAAGCAGCATGACTACATTCGGCTGGATATGGTTTGTGGCATTTGCGGCCCGGGCATCATCTTCGATCCTTTTTCTCTTCCACTATGAATCCAGTGCCATGCGAAAATTTTCCGGCGTACGCTATAAGATCATTGAATTTATCAAAAGCCTTCATTCGACGATGTTCGGCCGATACGCCTTAGGTATTTCGCTGCTGAATTTATGTGTCAACTTTTCATTGCCGTTCTATACGATCCACATGCTCAATAACCTGCAATTCGACTACTATCAATACACCCTTATCATCAATGCCCCGATCCTGGCGTTAATTTTGACGGTACGCCTGTGGGGCCGGCTCAGCGACCGTATCGGCTATGTCGTTCCGCTGCGCGTCTGTCTGCTGGTGATTACCGCATCTCCCTTGGTCTGGACCAGCATTACTCAATTCAATCTGCTGTTAATCAATCAACTTATTGTTGGTGTGGCCTGGGCGGGGTTCAACATGATTGCTTTTAATTATTCCATCAGTGCGGTCGATTCAGATCGTCGAGCCGGTAGTATTGCCTATCTTAATGTCATGAATTTTTTCTGCGTTTTTGCCGGTGCCACACTCAGCGGCTTGGTTGGCGACCGGATGCCGCAGATCTTCAGTTTTCAGAGCCAGTCCGTTTTTCTGGTGACAGCAATCGGATTGATTATCCCGATTGTCATTTTTTCGACCCTGCGGGATGTTGAGCGGCATGTCGGCCCGTTAACACCGATGGAACGTTTTTTCTTCGATCCGAGGATTTCGATCCGAAGCACGCCGTGGAGAAGTTTTTTGGGGATCAAGCGGCCGTTCTAAAGCAAAAAAGCCGGCTCAGCGGCGCCATTCCGCTTTTCGGACCATCAATGGGGGCATCTGTTGCGGCTTGACACGCTTACCTAACGTTTTCACGCAACTGCGGCTGTAGGGATACCACTGGATCGGGTAGGGTGATATCTTCAAATGCGGCATTTTTTTGTTCAATTTCGCTAACATTATCAGTCCTTACAGCAATACATAGATTCTCTGTTGACGCGCTGTATCATCGGCTTGATAATGCCGCAGCTTAACCAGATCTATGGATCAAAATGTGACCGAAACCCGCTTGCGGGCGAGGTACTCTTTGAGTTGACCGATCGTGTATTTGCCGAAATGAACGATCGATGAAACCAGAACCGCATCCGCGCAGCCCTCGGTAAGTGCCTGATAGATATGCGCGGGTTCACCCGCGCCGCCGGCCGCGATAACCGGCAGGGTAACCGCTTGAGTAACGGCTTTGACCATCTCAATATCGTATCCCTGCTGAGTACCGTCGGTATCGACGCTGGTGACGGTCAGGGAGCCGGCACCAAGCTGATCGACCTGTTTGGCCCATTCGACGGCGTCCATGCCCGTTTCGGCGGTGCCGTCTTTGATGATGACCTCGAATCCGCTGGCCATGTTTGGATTTCGCCGTGTATCCAAAGCGATCACGATTTTTTCCGGACCGAAAGTCATAGCGGCTTCTCGGATCAACTGAGGACGTTCCACTGCAGCCGTATTGATTGAGACTTTCGAAACGCCCAGATTCATCATCTCTTCGATATGCCCGCAACTGGCGATCCCGCCGCCCACGGTCAGCGGCACTTTTATACGGTCGATTGTTTGCCGCACCACATCGTTTATGGCCGTGCGACCCTCCAGTGAAGCTGTAATATCAAAAAAGACGATCTCGTCGGCGCCGGCTTCGCTGTAGGCCTGTGCAGTCTCGGCCGGATTGCCGATATCCTGAAGATCCGTAAAATGAACGCCTTTAACCAATCGCCCGTTTTTGACATCCAGACAGGGAATGATCTTACGATAATCCATATTTGGCCCCCGATAAAAAAGTGAACACTCATCTAAAGTATAACACACCATTTGACAAACGACGAATCGTTACTCGATTTTTTCGCTTTCCAGACAAAAATTTGTTGACCGGCTTCAACGGAATCTCTATGCTGAAGAAAAATCAGGTTTTTATGGGAGGTTACCGAAATGGCCAAAGCCAAAATGCCGCACGCCGGCCACGACAAACATTTATGCTATTTGAACAATCTGGGATACCAGATCAGCAACCCCAAAGAATATGCCGCAATGGTGAAAAACGGCCAGTACGTCTGCAAAATCTGCGGCCGTGTTGCAGTCAAACGCGCCAATCTCTGCAAGCCGGTCAAGCTCTAACAATTGTTCTGAATTCGGTGTATATGGCTTCATGCTAAGCCAGGGCTTCAAAAAATAGGCGTTTAGGTATCCGCTAAGTTATATCGGACGATTCCTTTTGCATTTGAAAAGCCAACTCAAAATGCGGCGGTACATCGGGAATTTCCCCATTTAAAACCATTTGCAGGCGTTGTTTGTTCGTCATCGACATTGAAGCGTATTCCTTCATCTATTTTAGAAAACCTGGATCATTCAAGACATCTTATATATCCCGATACGCACCAAAAGTCAAAAGAGCAAACAAATAAGCGTTTCCTTTCTGTTCGGTCTTAGGCCAATGTTCTAAAAAAAGGCACATCTCAATTCCAAATCGATTATACTGTCCCGTTCAGAAAAAACGATTCATCGAACACATATAGAAAGGTACCGTGATGACACAAAGAGGGGTCCCGTTTGCGATTATTATTCTTTTGCATCTGATTGCGATAATGGCTAATGCCCGCCAGTGCACCAATAATCCAACCGCACGAAACCAGTGGTACCGCGACAGTATGTATAACTGGTTTATGACGCATCATGTCCGCGGGACCGAAGAGGTCGGCAAGGATATCGATATCGCGTATATCAAAGATTTCATCTCGCAGCAGGATCCCGGCTATATCGGCGTGCATGCCCGCGGGCCGATGGGTTGGGCGCTGTATCCGGCCCAGACCGGTTATCCCCTGCCCAAACTCCACGTCGATCTGGTCCAAATATTTTCCGAGATCGCCGATGAGCTCAACAAACCGCTGCTGATCTATTATAATCTCGGCCGCGATAATGAGATCCAGAAGCGCGAACCCCAATGGAACCGCATCGACATCAACGGCGAATTATACCCCATGTCCCTGTCCTACCTGACGGACGTCAAGGAAAAATATCTCTGGCCGCAAATTCGCGAAATCATGCAAAAATACAAGCCCGATGCGTTCTGGTTTGACGGGTCGGTCTATTCGGTATGGCCGTGCTTTCGGGAAGAAACCAAGGCCCGGTTCAAAGAAATGGCCGGCAACGATGCGCCCGAATCCGAGGATTCGCCGCTTTGGAATGCGTATCGGGATATGCAGCGACAGGTATGGCGCGAGTTGATCGACCAAACCACCGATCTGGTCCACGGGATCGATCCCAACTGCTTGGTCTCGTACAACATGGCCTATACGGTATGGATGCCGGAGAAGCCCGATCCCGATGTCGATTTTACCACGATGGATCTGGGCCACCTAACGGAAGATATTTCGCTGGTCACGCGTTTCACGGATACGCAGGGGATCCCCTTTGAGATACTGCTGCCGATCCGCATCTTCTATGAACAGGAAAACGAATCCTTGATCATCCCCCTTGAGCAAATGAAACAGAACAGCGCTCAGGTTATTGCCAACGGGGCCGTGTTGAGCGTCTGGGACCAGCCCACCGAAACGACCATCTTTATCCCGGGCCATCAGGAAAGATTGATCGAATTGTCCAAATGGGTGCACGTCCGAAAGCCGTGGTGTCATAATACCGTATCACTGCCGGACGCCTCCGTGCTGCATATCGCAGCGTCGCATTATCTGCCGGA
>CAZFDE010000054.1:0-17646 GCA_964517795.1 uncultured Pirellulales bacterium
CACCTTCGGTTTTCAGCGCAAAAACAAGGATTTTTCAATGCCGACTACGCTTTTCAACCCAAAAATAAGAATAGTCGCCCGAAGGGCCTCCACAATGCTACTCACTACTCACCATTCACTACTCACTGCGGCCGGAACGGCCGCGGCCCGCAGGCCGAATAACGACTGTTGAATACAAAAGCGTATATGAAAAACCTTGCAAAAGGGCTTAATTTTGGTATAGTTCGGGCAATTCAATAAAGGAAAACAAATGGCAGAAACAAAAAAACCGATGCACTTTCTGGCGATTTTGCCGGCCAGCCTGACCGTCTTTTTCTCCGGCGGCTCGATCATGGTCCTCGAGCTGGTCGCGACGCGGCTGATCGCTCGCTACCTGGGCAGCTCGCTCTACACTTGGACCGCGGTCATCGGCGTCGTCCTGGCCGGTATCACCATCGGCAACTATATCGGCGGCATCCTCGCCGACAAATACAAACCGCAACACAGCCTGCCCATCCAGTTCTGCCTCTGTTCGCTGTCCTGCGTCGTTATCATTTTCCTCAACGACGTCATGGGCCAATGGGCATTGCTGTGGGAGCTGAGCTGGCCGACGCGAATCTTTCTGCATGTAACATTGGCGTTTCTGCTGCCCTCGACGATGCTCGGCACGATCAGCCCGGTCGTCGCGAAAATGGCGCTCGACCGCGGCATGGCCACCGGCCAGACCGTCGGCATCATCTACGCCGCCGCCACCGCCGGCAGTATTGTCGGCGTCTTTGTCGCGGGCTTCTACCTGATCGCCAATTTCGGCACGATCGCGATTGTCTTTACCGTCGGCGGGGCACTGCTGCTGCTGGCGGTCATCTACCGGCCGAAATTCTGGCCCACGTACATCTGGGCCGCCATCTTCGCCGCCATCGCGTATATGACGATCACGGGCAATACACCCGCCGCTTAAATCGACGGGCAGGTAATTTCGGCAACAAAATGAAAAATCAATCGTTTGATAAAGGTACACGCATGAATAAAACAGGTTGGATAATCTGCGGGCTTTTCATTTTGCTTTTGACCGGTATCGCGGCACAGATTGCTTCCGCCCAACAAACCAAAAACCCCATATCGATCGCCAGCGACCGCCAGCTTTTCGTCGATGACTACCTGATCGAGCGGATAGATACCCTGACCTTGAAACTGCACGAGCCGGTCCCGCAAAATATCATTTTCTATTTCGACAAGCCCTGGGAAGGGCGTTATTGCGGCGGTATTACGATCATGAAAGACGGCGACCGTTATCGGTGCTGGTACCGCGGCTGGCCCGACACGAAAAAAAAGCCGGTGACGGCCTATGCCGAAAGCGCCGACGGCATCCAATGGACAAAACCGAACCTGGGCCTGTTCGAGTACGACGGATCAAAAGATAACAATATCTGTATCAATGACCCCAATGTCACCGATGTCTGTATCTTTCACGACATCAAACCCGGCGTCGGGACCGATGTGCGTTATAAGGCGGTTGGCCGCTGGACAAGCGGCTGGCCGGACCATCTCAATGCGATGACCTCGCCGGATGGGATCCACTGGACCAAAATCGCCGAACCGCTGAGCATCGCGGACAAACGCGACCCCGGCTTCGATACGCATTGCAGCGCGTTCTGGGACCCGATCCAAAAGCATTATATCGTCTATGAACGCGGCTGGTTTCCCGACCATGAGCTCACCGGCTGGGCGCCGGAGAAGACCCCCTGGCCCAATGCGATCCGGGCGATCCGTGTATCAACATCCAAAGATTTTATTAATTGGTCCGACTGGAAATATATCGATATCGGCGAGAAACCGTGGCGCGAACATCTGTACACCAACTCGGCCCACATCTATTTCCGGGCACCGATCTACCTGGCGTTTCCCAAGCGGTTCGTGCCCGAGCGAAAGTTCTTTGCCGATTGGCCGCTCGACGGGCTTTCGGATGTCGTCTTTATGAGCAGCCGCGACGGCTTCCACTGGAACCGCTATTTTCGCCACGCCTTCGTTCGGCCCGGACGCGACCGGCTCAACTGGCATGACCGGGCGATCTACCTGGCCCGCGACATTGTGCCTACCGCCGAGGACGAAATGTCACTGTATGTGATGCAAAATTACCGTACCGAAAAAAGCCATATCCGCCGATTCACCCTGCGGACCGACGGCTTCAGCTCGCTAAACGCGACCTATCCGGCCGGTTCGATGACCACTAAACCCCTGACCTTCAGCGGCTCCAAACTCGAGATCAATTATGCCACCAGCGCCGCCGGCCAGATCAAGATTGCGATCCTCAACGCCGACGGATCACCGATCGAAGGATTCGGCATGGACAAATGTGAAGAAATTTTCGGCGATCAAATCGCCCGCATAGTGTCGTGGAAAGACGACCCGGATCTCAAATCGCTCAACGGCAAACCCATCCGCCTCAAGATCGAAATGCGCGACGCCGACCTCTACAGTTTCCGCTTCAGCGAATAACAAGTGGGTGAAATATAACGTGATTGGCGGGGAATCCCTTTTCAAAATCGGTGATCCATGTTAAGCTAAATGGCGTATCCGGGTATCACTATCAATTTGGCTGTATTTAGAAAGGGATAATGATGAACAGGCGTGAATTTATCAAAATGGCCGGTGCGGTCGCATCATCGTTTATGCTCGCCGGTGCCGGCTGTCAATCGGGCCGGGGACTTTTCAAACAGAAAAAAACCAATGTGATCCTGATTATGGCCGACGATCTGGGATTCGAATGCCTGAGCTGTTACGGCAGCTTATCGTACAATACGCCGGTACTGGATAGCCTGGCGGCCAACGGCGTCAAGTTCAACCGCTGCTATGCCCAGCCGCTGTGTACGCCTTCGCGGGTCAAGATCATGACCGGCCGCTACAATCTTCGCAATTATGTTCAGTTCGGCGTACTCGATCCAAAGGAAAAGACATTTGCCCATCTGTTCAAGGACGCCGGCTATGCAACCTGCGTCGCGGGCAAATGGCAGTTGAACAGCGGTCATCGCGGCACAATGCCGCAGCAGGCCGGCTTCGACGAACATTGTCTCTGGCAGCTCAATATCCGCGGCTCGCGGTATGCCGATCCGACCTTCACGCGAAACGGCGAAGAGATCGAAAACGTCGAGGGCGCGTACGGGCCGAATATCTATATGGATTTCGTGCTGGACTTTATCGATCGAAAGAAAGACGGGCCGTTTATGGTCTATCTGCCGATGGCCCTGACGCACGCGCCCTTTGAGCCGACGCCGGACAGCCCCGATTGGCAGAAGGTCAAGGATGTCAGCGAAAAACCGTATTTCAAGGACATGGTCGAATACATGGACAAGCTTATCGGCAAGCTCACCGAGAAGCTCGATGCATTGGGCCTGCGCGACAATACGCTGGTCATGTTTACCGGTGATAACGGTACACCGCGCGCCATTACCACCCGGACGACGTGGGGGTCGATTAAGGGTGCCAAGGCCCACACGCACGAATACGGTATTCATGTGCCGCTGATCGTCAGTTGGCCGGGCACCGCCGCCGAGGGGTATGTCTGCGACGACCTGATCGATTTTGCCGATATGCTGCCGACAATGGCCGACGCGGCCGCGATACCGGTTCCCGCCGAATACCCAATCGACGGCCGCAGCTTCCTGCCGCAGATCAAGGGCGAGAAGGGCAACCCCAAAGACTATATTTTCATGGATTACGATCCCAAGCAGGGCAAAAACCTTTGGCCGCCGCGGAGATTCATTATGGGCAAACGCTACAAGCTCTATGATAACGGCGAGTTTTACGACCTCAAAAACGATATCATGGAAGAAAAACCGTTGGCCGATGCGGACCTGAGCGAACAGGCCAAACAGATCAAGGCCCGATACCGCGCTGTCCTCGATCAGTACAAAGGCATGAAGTCACCGGACCTCGAATAACGCCGAACCGCGATTCCCGAGATTTTTGGGATGTACGATTCGGACCGCAAATACAGTCCCGGCCATGCGTGGGTTATTGTATCACTCGTCCACCGGCGGCAAACGAATCGCATCGATCCAGGCGTGATCTTCGCCAAAACCGTCCGGCGAATAGGTCCATTCGAATGTATGTGCACCGGCGCTGACCGGTAAAAATACTCGAACCAAAGACCATTGCAGATCCTCCCCATTTACCGGATCCCATTCGTACACTAATCCCCCATCCATCCAGAATGTCAAACTCCCGCCGCTGCCGTTTTTGAGCATGAAATAGATATTGCCCTCGCCGCAGGTTGTGGTGATCCGCAGCGTGCTTTCATCGTACCGCGCAACATCTCCTGATTTGGCGCAATAACTCCCTTCAAAACATTCGGCCGAATCGATTGTCCAGTGTACAGTGCCGTCGTGTTCCCATGGCAGGTTATTGAAATCGCCCGTCTCGAAATCTTCCGTGTAGTCGATCGTGTTTTCAGCGACCGCCCAGTTATCGGCGAGGCAGGCAAAATCCTGCATATTCACATGGCCGTCAGACCCGGCAATGTCACTGTCGTACATCAATCCGTCCATGAGCCATTCATTGGCCAACAAACTGAGGTCTTTGCCGCCGATATGATCTTCATCGTCGCCCGACTCAAGGTTACACAAGGCATCCCAGTGCGCATCGCCGTCGCGACTCAGCCAGGCATTGGCCAGACGGGCGAAATCGGCCATATCCACAACATAATCACGAACCGCCGGCGCGACATCCGAACGAATATCATAACATAACCAATCCTGGCACAGGTACCGCAAGTCCATCGGATCGACATCTTTATCCCGGTCAATATCTCCGCACAATCGGTGCGTATTGCCGAAATAGATCGCATCAATTGTGCGGCCCGGCAGCGCAGGTGTGTAATATTCCCGGCGATACAAGACAACAAAATTCGGATCGGTGACGGCCAGTACGCGGCTGTCATTGGTAATCCCCGTTTCACCGTTGACAAATGTCTCGTATGATTGAGCCATATATCCTGCGCCGATATCATTCAATACTTCCCACATGACTGTGTCAATTGTTTGTAATCGTTTCGACCGGGATTGGAATTGATAAAAGGCCCCGCCGGCAGGATCGAACAGCGCCCCGGATTCACTGTCGGTCAATCCCATGACCATATTAAAATCGGTATCGACGATCCGACAGTGTTCATCCAGTTCGACGGCCGCCATTGAACCGTCGTTATTTAGAGCAATCGGCGACTGATGGAGATACTGATGGTATTGATATTCGCTGATGAATGTATCGCCGGGCGAATCGTAAACAGCAACCCAGCCGCCGGAATTGTTACCGACCAGCCAAAGTGTTGTTCGGTCGTGTGAGCGAATCACGCGACATTCATCTTCGACCGTGGCCTCGCCCATGATGTCCGGCCGAACTGTGATTGTGTCCGTGCGGGTGTCGAGGACATGCAGCGGTACCAAACTGCTGCCGCTATAACTGGCAGTCACCAGGGCAATCCCTTGCGAGCCGATGGCAATATCGTAACTACCGTCTTCCGTTGTATCGACCGCATAGGTCAAATCGGTAACGTTCAATGTATCCATGTCGATTTTATGGACGACGCCGTCGCCGCCGGTCAGTTGTGTATCGGCAACATAAAGGCTGCCGCAGTCGGCTGTGATGTCTATGCCGTGCGGCGATCCGCCGAGCGTAATTGGACTCAGAAGCTGATTGGTACGCAGGTCGTATCGTTCGAGCGTACCGGCTTCAGTGCTGATATAAAGCCGATCACGCAGATTATCAAATACGATATCTCTCGGCCGGTTCACATCGACGATATCGATCCATCTCAGCCGTGGTTCGGTGCAGGTGTAATCTTTTCGCTGCACTTCACGAATGAAATAATTGCCGTATGTCAGACCGCCGATAGCCCAGTTGCCGTTGACATCGGTCACGGTTGACGGCTCCAGCATATCGTCGTGCATATCGCCGTCCAGGTCGGCATAAACCGTCCAGCCGCCCATGCCCGGTTCGTTCGTATCGCGCTGACCGTTACCGTTGATATCTTCGTATTTGGTTCCGGCGAATGCGGCATCGCTGTCGGGCCGATTTCCAAAGTTGGCGGTGACATCCCCTTTGCCGATCCAGACCCGATGGCCGCCTTTAACGCCGATACCTCCGCTCAGCGCATCGAAACTGGTATCTTCATTGATCGGTTCGGTTGATATCAGTGAACCGTCATATCGATTGATGATAGTCATCCCATCAAAAGTGAAGTGAGACTTATATAAAACACCCTGGGTATATGCCATTAAAGTTCGAACCGGCATTTGCTGTTTAATCAGTTTGATTACTGTTGCTGTGTTAGGGTCAACTTCATGAACGACCCACGGTACTGCTCGATTCATCAGCAGAACATCTTTATATGGATCACCGGCCATGCTATCACCGGAAATACTTTCGTCCAGCAAATCCCGTGATATCAATTCCTTGGTGATTGCATCATAACGGTTCAGATAAATGATCCAGGGATCAGGGGCCGGTATTTCAACAGAAATAACATACAGTACACCTTGATGCCATGTGCATGTCCATGCGACCTCATTTTCGGGAAGATCGAGGATTCCTTGATAAAGGACCAAGCCGGATTCGCAGTCGATCTCAAAAACCAAATTTTCTGTTGTGTCTTGGCCCGTTACTCTCCAGGGACAATAAAATAAGGTACCTGGCACGGCAGCCAGGCATCCCACACCAATAATGGTGGAATTTTCCGGTGCGGTAAAAAAGTTCTCAATGGTCATGTCCATAAGATTGACTTCATAAATGGTGCTTGCCTCATCGTTGCCCCCATCGAGTGCCCACATTCTACCGCTGGTGATCCCCGGATAGGTCTGCAGCCAGCCCGACTGCGGTATGTCCATAATATTGTAGTAACCCGGTGTAAGATCAGTAAATTCATAATAACCGGACGCATCGGTCGTTGTTTTGGATTCGCCGGAATCCCATTGGCCGTTTTCATTGTCGTCGATATAGATTTCCCAGCCGCTTAAGGGGGTCTCGCCGCTATCCCAGACGCCGTTATTGTTGACATCGAAAAATGTATAACCGTTGACATCGCCATTATGGATCTGGTAGTTGCCAAAGTTCAGTTCGATATCGTTATCATCTTCGACCCATATTCTGTAATGCTGTCCGCCCGCTCCCGGATAGGTATTGATCCAGCCGCTTTGATTGATTTCGGATACATGGTAGTATGATGCATCGGGATCCATGCCGGTCAGTTCGTAATTACCGGAGCTGTCGGTGGTGGTAGTGATATCGTTGGGGTCGATCTGGCCGTTGCCGTTCTCATCCAGAAATATCGTCCAGCCGCCCAGACCCGGCTCGCCGCTGTCGATTTGGCCGCTGTCATTGAGGTCATGCCATTTTTTACCAAAGATTCGTCGGCCCTGTTGGACAGCCGTTCCCTCGACGACAAACCGTGGCGGGTCGCTGCCGAAGCTGGTGTTGGCCCAGTAATATCCGTTCCATCCGAAAAAACTGGCGCCGGATATTGTGTTTTGTCCTTCGTATGCCAACAGGCCGACCGCTGAGGAGGATGCCCCGAACCGGCCGGCGCCGAAAACCAGCGCGTAGTAGCCCGGCTCAAGTGTCACCGAAAGCGGGACGCGAAAATCCATACTCACATCACTCAATTCGAACGTTGTCGATGCCATGACTTCCCACGAATAAAACGGTCCACCCTGCGGCAGGGCATTGTATCCGCTTAACGAGACAATGACGCCGAAAATGCTTCCTTCGATGTAGTCCAGCAGGTGGCCGCCGATGGCGGTGACCTCGGTCGGCACTTCAACATAAAATCGCGAGCCGTAAAAGGTTTGATCGTCAAATCCCCAGCCGCTTAACTGGCCGTAAGCACCCATGGTCGCCGATTCGTGAATAATACGCGTTGTATTTTCATCAACAACATTGATCGTATAATCTTCCACTTCACCGTAAGAACTCCAGCCGCACGGACTGACCGTGCCGGTGTACATGATCCGAAGGCGCATCCGAGTCGGCCCGAAACTCGCTGTGCCGGGGACCGTAAATTCAGTCTGTAAATTCGACGGATGGCCGCTTAAGGGGATCGTTTCGCCGGGATCGTAAAAATCCTCGTCCTGGTTCCAGTCGATCCACATGGTACACTGATCGTTATCATAGGGTTGGCCGTTAGTTACTGTGATCTGGTAGCTTTTCTTCTTTTCCAGGTTCGTGCTGATACTTGTATAATCGGTATAACCGCCCGAACCGCAACCGGTATCGGTATTGTGAATCGTACCGAGATGTACATCGGTGATGTATTCGGAGCATTGGCTCGAGCCTGCCGAACAGTAGGCCCCTAAAACATCCCGATTGACATTCAAAGCCAAAAAGATTCCTACAGTGATTAAGACAAGGATAGATTGTGGTATGATTACCTTTTCTCCCGGGTTAAAAACCCGCTTTGGATTAAACATAAAGCCTCCTGTAAAAAATGATTACACTATCTCACCGCTAAAAGTGATGTGCTCCTATCGACATGATTATATACTCATCGGACCGATACTGCAAGAGAATTCCGGAAAATATCACCCTGAATGATGAAATATATTAAGAAAATGAAAAATGGAGATGGAACTGCTGTTTGGGTGTCCCTTTAAAAAGCCAAGCGCCGACACGATTCGCTGAAAATCCTGTCGGTTTAGCCGCCCGGTGTGTTGCAAGTCGTTGATAATGCGCTGTTTAGGGCCGATTATGGGGTGCGATTACGCGGAATTATTCAACTGCTTGTTGGGAATGTTTGCTGTCGCCCAATGCCTCGATTTTAGGATGGATCGTTTTTAATACCTTTCGGAAATGAAATCCATAGATCGAAAAACGGACGGCCAACGGCAGACGCCGCGGCTTTCTAAGCGACCAGAGGATTAGCTTCCAGTAATGAAGCTTGCCCTTTTCGATCAGGCCGATGCGCCACATCGATTTGAAAAAGGCCTTGATCCCGGAATACCGCACATCGGGTAGTCTCACGTCACGGAGATTATAGTTCTCGAGAAATGTTTTGATGCGCTGGCAATAGTATTTCTGGGAGTAGATCGTATGGAGTACCTTCTGATAGCCGTCGAGCAGTTTGTTCATATCCATCCGGGGAATGAAATTCATCGTGCAGTCCATATTGTCTCCGGTCGGCAGTTGGGTCAGGCGGTTTTCGCTCATCAGCTTCTTATAGAGATTTGTCCCGCGCGGGGCATTGAGCAGGCCCACCATGGCGGTAACGATACCGCTTTCCTGGATAAGATCGATCATTCTGTCAAACACGCCGGGCTTGTCACTGTCAAAACCGACAATAAAACCGGCCTGCACCTGTAATCCGAACTGCTGTATTTTCTTGATCGCGGCCACGATGTCGCGTCCGGTATTTTGGACCTTATGGCATTCGGTCAGGCTCGACTCATTCGGCGATTCGACACCGATAAATACGCAGGCAAAGCCGGCTCGGACCATCAGGCGCATCAGTTCGTCATCGTCGGCAAGGTTGATCGAGGCCTGGGTATTAAAGCAGAAGGGCCGGTCTCTCTGATCCATCCATTCGATCATCGCCGGCAGCAGTTCTTTTTTCAGGATAGCCTTTTTGCCGATAAAATTATCGTCCACAAAAAACACTTCTCCCCGCCAGCCGGCCGTATAGAGACTCTCCAGCTCGGCGATAACCTGATCCCTGGCCTTGGTGCGCAGGACATGGCCGAAAAGACGGGTGACATCACAAAAATCACAATTGAACGGACAACCGCGTGAAAACTGAATGCCCATCAGCGCGTATTTTTTCATATTAATCAAATCCCACTGCGCAATGGGCGTTTCTTTCAGGTCGGGTTTTTCCCGTGTCGTATAAAGACGGTCAGGGCAGCCTTTTTCCAGATCTTTCAAAAAATGGGGCAAGGTGACTTCCGCCTCTTTAAGGATAAGATGATCAATTTTCAAATATGCTTCGGGAAACGCGGTAAACAGCGGACCGCCGGCAGCAATTTTGACATTCAATTTTTTGCAGCGATCGATCACATGATCAACCGAATTTTTCTGGACCACCATGCCGGTGAGAAAAACGATATCCGCCCATTTAAGGTGTTTGTCCCGCAAGCGGGTGGTGTTCATATCGACCAGTTTTTTCTCAAACGATTCCGGCAGCATGGCCGCGACCGTTAGTAATCCCAGCGGGGGCAGCAGCGCTTTTTTTGAAATAAAATTCAACGCGTGCTTCAGGCTCCAGAATGTATTGGGCACTTTTGGATTGATCAGTAAGACCTTCATTTTATTCACTCGAATCAGCAATAAAGACGGATGCTTGTTATGTTATGACAGAAATCGCTATTTGCAAACGTGGCGGTACGGCTTTGCCTTTTCTTTGGATGCCATATAGTCCAGGTGGAAGCGGCAGTAAATCTGATGATTATAGATACTCAGTAAGCGATTGCAGTCGGGAAACTGGCATCTTCTGTCTTGCGGGGATGTCTTCAATTGTTTGGCCATTGCATTCCTTTCAGGGCACTTTATAATCCGGCATCTGGCAGAGGGGGCATTCCGAACTGTCTGGACCGGACACTCTACATGCACACTATACCATAGATGTGCCCGAATTGCTCATATATTCGCCATTGATGAGAAAAGTTTTGCTTTCTTCACGTCGCGTCACAGGCTGGCAGCAGCGAGAATGCCTGTTTTTAGGCCGCTTAAAGCGTTTTATGACGAAAATATCAGTGGAGCTTTTATGCAATAAAAAAAAAGAGTATTTTGCTAAAAAGAGAAAAAAAACCGTATTGGTCTTCGCACTTTATCGGCGGCTTGGGTTGGTCGCCTGCCGTGTATTTGCTATGCGATTACAAACCTCAAGCGTGTATTGTTCATTGGGGCAAAAAAGTGGACGATCATTTTTTGGGTGTCCCTTTAAAAAGCCAAACGCCGACACGATTTGCTGAAAATCCTGTCGGCTTGGCTTACCTTCACCCTAATTTATACCTCCAGCGCAGCGGCAGAACATCCCGCTGCGATGTTACCGTGCTGGGTTTGTGCGCTTGCAAACCCAGCGAGAAGGGGAGAGACTAAAAAATCTCATCCGATATATCAATCACGGTGGACCCGTGCTTGGTATCAAGTGCTGGGTTTGTCTTAGAACAATTCAAACCCAGCGAAGAAGAGGAGAGAGAGATTTATATCAATCACAGGCATTGCCTGCGTCTGATTGCTTGCTGGGTTTGTCCTGAAAACAATTCAAACCCAGCGAAGAAGAGGAGAGAGAGAGTTCATTTTATTGACAACGCGAAACGACCGCGATTATCTTCTGCCGAGCTTGAAACCTCGCTTGAATTTTTGATATTTAGGTAATCAAGCTCAGCTTGGGGGGAGAAAACTCTTCGTGAGCAATATATTTAACATGGTCAAAACAGCCATGCTTGCTCTCCTGGTTAAGTTATCAGCGAATGGTGTTCGTCACTGTGAGCGGCTGTGCTTTACGGCTGCAATCGATTCGATCGCCGCATCGACACTGCTTAGCCCGAGTACATTCATCAGGGTTCGCTTGAGCAGTTCATCGTCGGCCTGGTCGGTCAATACGGCGGATACGCCCAGACTGCGTGCTTCGATCTCCTGGCCGGAGTCGCCCGACGTGATGAAAACAATCGTCGGTATGTCCGGCTTGACGGCCCTGAGGTTCCGAACGAACTGTCCGTCCGGCATGTCCTCTAAATCCCAGGTGCTGATAACGCTGTCCACTTTTTCATTTTTCAAAGAACGTGCGGCTTCAACTCCAGACCGCATATCGATAAGTCGTATGGGTAATTCTTTAAGTACCTTGCTACGACCTTCTAATCCAACGGTTAACACATTTGCTTTTACGAGAACGAGCATTTACCTTCCTGTCTAACTCTCTGCCCGTTACTCCTCTTTAACAACTCGTTTGGTTATTCACTTTTTTTCGACTTCGCTGGTATATAGTGCGAGTGGCGTGCCAAAGCCCACGGAAAAAATAAAAAAATTATATCTTCTTTTTTGATAGACACTTATATTCTTATTTATTTTTGGTGCACTTTTTGGTCGCGATGAGCAGATTGACCAATTCGGCTGGTTGTTTTGCGACAGATCTTTTATTATTTCTTATATTGCAGGGCATTATCTGAAAACGACCATTTTGGTGCGTACCGACCAAAACGGCCACCTCATTTAGTAGTGCGCTTTCAAGGGATCTAAATTTACTAACAGATCAAAAAGTATCAGCGTATGAAACAGTTTTATGGGATAAATTTAATTGATATGTATTCCGAAGCCGCCAATAAAGCCGGTTATCAGTATTGATATCGACGATTTGAGCAGCACTATAAATCGTTTTTGTTATTGAATGCGATTATAAGGATAGACCTTAGTGTATTTAATACTCATCCGTTATTCCAAGTAACTCGGTGATCCGGTCGAAATCGTTGAGACTGTAAAATTCGATCACAATCTTGCCGCGGTACCCGTTCTTTCGGGTATTAATATTGACACGTGTGCCGAGCTGGCTGGTCAGCTTCTTTTCAAGGTCTTCGATATGCGGTGCTTTTGGGGGCTTGGGTTTTTCACCTTCTGTTTTTGAATCGAGATGATGACGGACAAGCCGTTCGACTTCGCGGACACTGAGCCGCCCCGCCAACGCGCGGTTCGCCAATTTTCGCCTGAGATCATCGTTCGGCAGTGCAAGGATCGCCCTGGCGTGCCCCATGCTCAGGGTGGTATCGATCAGCATTTCTATGATCTCTTGCGGCAAGTCAAGCAGGCGTATGTAGTTAGCGACAACAGAGCGGTCTTCGCCCAGTCGCTGGGCGGCTTGAGCCTGCGTGAGTGAAAACTTATCAATATAATTTTTGTAGGCCGTCGCCCTTTCGATCGGATTGAGATCGCTGCGGTGAATATTTTCAATCAGGGCTAATTCCAACATCTGTTCATCGTTTGCTTCGCGAACAATGGCCGGTATTTCTGTCAGGCCGGCCATGCAAGCCGCACGGAAACGACGTTCACCGGTTATGATCTCATAGCCTTGGCGAGATTGGCGAACAACGAGAGGCTGGATAAGACCTGCCGACTTTATGGAATCTGCCAGTTCTAACAGTTCTTTTTCGTCCCAGTTTGTACGCGGCTGATATGGGTTCGCCCGGATATCCTTGACATTAATACGATGCAGAACGTCCGATAAGTCCTTATTTGACATCGACTTATCGCCAGAAAACTCGGTGATCGTTACTGGTGTCAGATCTGAATCTTCGCGAGTCATTGGTCCAAGCAGAGACGCCAAGCCCCTGCCCAAGTGTTTGGGTTTTTCTTTCTTTTTATCCGACATTGTTTTGCTCCTTCAAATAATTCGATCCTTCGAAATGGATGCCATTAAAATACAGCTATCAAGAAAAAGATGCAACAAAAAAATGTTTCACGTGAAACAATGCATTTTTTTATTAATCATTGATTCCTGATAATCAGTGATTGTTTATGAGTTTAGAAAGCCGGCGGTTTAATGAAACATATAAAAATTGTTCATATAAAAATGCTGCTCTTCTAAAAGACAAAAATATATATGCTCTGTAGAAATACACGCAATGACAAATAAGTATCATTTCGGCAGAGCAAAATATATACTTTTTTAAGCCAACGCTTTTTAATTTTCAGAAACCATCTTAGCATCAATTTAAGAAAAATTTAGAATCACACATATAAAAATAATGTAAAATCTTCAATGATCAGAAATCGATCATCGATTGGATTGTTTCACGTGAAACATTCAAACATTACCTGTTTGCAAATTTAAAAACGGCCGAATTGTAATAAAATTTTTTAACAAAATCTATATAAAGCAATAAATGTATGTATGTTATAAATATAACTATCTAACAATTATAATGTAAATCTCATAAACATTAATTTTTACGTGTTATAATGATCCACAGACAATTGCATATGTTTTATCGCAGCAATCGCCTGCGGTTCAAACGGGTTTAAGCAGGGCAAAACAGAACTGTGGATCAGGACGTAAAAATAACGGCTGGCAGGACGATTAAATTTGAAAACTTAGGATGATCCGTATGCATATAAATACGTTCGAGAAATCAGTTGAAATTTTTCGAATGCATGATTAAGATAAAAAGACAGTATCGGTAACAGGGTGATTTAATGTTTGCATCGCATCAAAATCCTGGATTAGACTGTAATGTACTGGTGCTCAATAAGCACTATATGGCATTGCGTATTGTCAGGGCGCGCCGCGCATTTTCATTGCTGTTCCGGGAGCTGGCCGAGGTCGTTTCGTGCGAAGAGGGCAATTACTATAATTATGATTTTGAAAATTGGTGCGAAGTCAGCCAGTTCAAACGCAATTTCGAGCCTGACAATCACGATTGGATCTCGACTGTAAATTTACATATCGCGGTGCCGCGTATCATTCGATTACTTTTCTACGATCGGCTTCCGCGTAATACAGTTAAATTCAATCGGCGTAATATCTTTGCCCGTGACAAAAATACCTGTCAATATTGCGGCAAGCATTTCAGTACCACCGAACTGTCACTGGATCACATTATACCGCGAAGTCTGGGCGGCAAGAGTCTCTGGACGAATATCGTCTGTGCATGTACGCAGTGCAACGTCAAAAAAGGCGGCCGCACGCCCGCACAGGCACGCATGAAACTGATACGAAAACCGATCAAGCCGCAATCCAATCCATTGCTGCATGTTCACCTCGGCCATCAGCGATATAAAAGCTGGAAACAATTCCTCGATCACGCATACTGGTCTGTCGAATTGAAATAATTTTTTCCAGTCAAATTCACTCTCGCTGCGCTGCAGCTCATCCACAACTTAAATGTAAATTTGTAATATATCTAAAGTAGCAGATGTAGGGAATGTAAATACCCTATGACTACTATGAAAAATAGGCCTATTATACTGTCGCAATAAAAATTTATTTTGACGCATTATTGTATTGACAGATTGGTCTGTGCAAAATATATTAGATATATTATAATAAATGTGCATGAATGAAATAGCGACTGTATAGAAAAGGAGGATATGTACAAAAAAGTCAATCAGCATCGTTTTTTACTCAGAGAGTCCCATAATCGAAGAAAAATCGAATTGTAAATTTTCGGGTCCTGGAAAGGAGGTGTCATATCGTAAGGGCAATGCTTGAGAAGACATAAGGGGGTTAATGACAGGGGGCATTGCTAACTTAAAAAGGAGGTAGTAAAATGAGTAAAAAGATGTATTTTATTGCAGCAGGTCTGTTGCTGATCTGCTTAACCCACCTGTACGCCGATCATCTCTATGTCGTCGATTTAGCATCGGCCTATTGGGGCTACAATGATCACAAAACCATCACCATGATGAGTTTCCAGGGTGCGGTCAATGCCGGCGCCGGTTCGCCAGTGATGTACATCATCAAAGATTCGTATGATGTGAATTATCTGGAGGACCTCAATGAAACGCACGGTTATTCCTACAGCATCTACGATGATCCCTGTGATGCATTCGAGGATGCAAATTTAACGACGTACTGCGATGAATTTGTGGTCTATGATGACGATGATTGCAATCTGGCCGTCAATGCCGCAATTACACAGGCGGGTATTCTCGGGGTCTGTGCGGTCGAACACAGTAATGTCGGCGTCATGGTCAATACCTATGGCTTCAGTCAGCACACCGATACGGATGCCAATCTCTGCGGCAAGTTCAACACCGATGAAGGTTGCCACACATGGCAGTATAATAATCAACTGGCCGATTGTAATGACCAGTGGTTCTGTATGAGTGAGGGCAATATTGAAGGTCGCAATAAGTCAATCGACTTCTGTGTGGCCAATAATCTGTTTGTCTTCTGTGCCGATGCGGCTGGCTATAACGGCCTGACCGACTCGGAAACCACCCAGCGCAACATCCTCAACAGTTTTGAGCCGAACGCAATTGCCACCGGCTGGTGGTCCAAAGAAGGACACGATGTCAATCGAATGAGCGAATACGGTATTACAATCGCTGGCCAGGGGCCGAATCTATCGGTCTTTGAAGCATTGGATTGTTCGATCGGCACTCAGGACAGATGCGCCAGCGTACGAACGTTCGATGCGAATAAGGCGTACGTATGCTTTTCGTTCACCCAAGGCGATGCGATGCATAATTGTCTGTGGAAAAACTTCTATCAGATTACGGCAACCAGCGTTACTGATCCCAATTACTTATTCAAGGAGCGCTATCCGTTTATGATGATGCACTCGACGATCCAGGCCGAATGGCAGCCGAACGTCCCCAAGATGCTCTACAGCATGGTCGATGCCAACCATATGTGGTGCGGCAAACCTTACGGCTATACCGCGCCGGTAACACAGGATGATTTCGGTCATTTCGAGGGCTGGCTGGCCAAGTCGCGACCGGCCATGGATGCGATGGACATCAATGATGCCATGCTCAACGAACCGGACGCTGAAGGCGACCCCTCGATGAACCTGGTGACCAAGATCGCCCAGGAACTCAATCCGCGGTCGATCATCTTTAAACATGAACTGGATACCACTGATTCCGAAGATGATGAGGTCACCTGGGTCGAGGGCGTACCGGTGTTTGCAGACCCGGTATTCAATCGGGATAATGAAGGCAACGATGTCCTGGTTCAGGATACGATCGACGCGATCCAGGCCTCGGCCGAGTTGCGAACTTTCTTCTGGGTATTCCTGGATCATGCGGTTGATGCCGAGGATATTGAACCGGTGATGGATGCGATCGACGACGATCCCAACATTATCATCATGCCGCCGGATGAATGGATCGAACTGGCGATCGCGAACCAGAATAATATCATTGACAAGACGCCGCATTACGATTCCCAGGTTGTCGAAGACGCATTTGTCAAAGAATCCTCAGCGACAGGTACGTTTGACGATCAGCGTCTGAAAGTCCGTACCGATACTGACAATGATATTTACTCTTATATAAAATGGGTCGTGGACATTGAACGCGGGACGATCACCGACTGCAACATGAGATTGTACTCCCGTAATAAGACAATCCCGGATACGACGGCCTATGAGGTCTCAGACAACACATGGGATGATTACACCCTGACCTGGAACAACAAGCCCACCATTGGTTCGTCGATCGATTCGGTCGGCAGTACTTCGGTCGGCAGTTGGGCCGAATTTGATGTCGGCAGCTACATCACCGGCAACGGTACTTATTCGATGGCCCTTAAAACCACCAGTTCGACGATCGGCCTGGACTGGGGCAGCAGTAACTCCGATCAGGACCCGTGTCTGGTGTTGGTCGTTGATTGCCCGCCGGATCCCGATCCGATGACATGGTCCAGTAATCCATCGGCAAATGGATGCTATTCGGTATCGATGACAGCGACAACGGCCACCGACGATAATGACAGCGTCCAGTACTACTTCGACGAAGTGACCGGTAATTCCGGTGCAACCGATTCGGGATGGCAGTCCAGTGCCAGCTACACTGACAGCGGCCTCGCTGAGGATACATTGTATCGTTACCGTGTCAAAGCACGCGATACCGGCACCTATAACCAGGAAACCGCATACTCCACGACCAAGGCCGTTACAACCCAGACCGACACCACGGCCCCGACGCCGAATCCGGCGACGTTCGCGACCGATCCGTATGCCACCGGTGCCT
>CAZFDE010000055.1:0-17493 GCA_964517795.1 uncultured Pirellulales bacterium
GAATCACAAGAGCGCAGTGGAGAGAACAATATGCAGCTTAAGGAACCGCCATTCGAATATATCCATTTTTTTTGAGCTAAAAACCTGTTTTCACCCCTACTCCCAATCCCTCCCAAGAGCCTCCGCTATCAAGCAATCGTTGGAATAAGCCCTTGTATTAAGCGATTTATCTATAATTTTTGGCGGGGGGTAAGATGGTTAATCTTGGTATAAAACACTGAGTCAATCCTCGTTTTTAACGGTTAAGGGCGTATTACTGAAGCTCAGAGTTAAAATGAAGTGTGCACTATACGTGCATTTTGAGAAATAAGAGAGCGGGAATGAAAACCTTAATGCATTTCAAATAAAGAACTTATGTCAGTTTCAAGGCAATGGAGGCGGGGGGATTCGAACCCCCGTCCCGTGATGCATCAAGCCAGGCATCTACATGCGTAGTCGTTTTTTTGGATTTCGCCGCCGCACGTGCCAAACGACAGGCTCATGCATTGGCTATTTCGGAATTAATCTTTTCCCTTGAGCCCGAACAACCCTCAGGAGCAGTCTGCTTTTCTGACGCCCGGTGCCGGCTCACAGACAAAGCCGACAGGGACGGGCCAGCCTTATTTAGGCAGCCATTCGCAACTGTGAGTTGCCAATTAAAAATCGTGTCGGATGATTAACCAGGCCAACCGACATCCTGGGCATGCAGCATGACCGTCCGTCATCCGGTCGAAGCCGTTCGCCCCCATATCCACTTGCCAAATAACCATACCATTTGATATTATACCGCATTACCGCTCAAAAAACAAGCCCTGCAAATTAATCGAAGAAATCGTAATTTGTACCATTGTAACCCTACGACCAACGGCTATAATCGTTCATATAAACGAAACCATGGATGGATGTGATGTTTGGTATTGTCAACAAACCGGATACCCTCGAAAAACTGCAGATTCTCAGCGCCGATGCCCAGTACGATCTGGCCTGCGCGTGCGGCTCAACTAAAGACGAGCATCGCAAACGCGGCCGCGACGGCAAGTGGATCTATCCGGTTACGCTGCCCAATGGCGGCACGAGCGTGCTGTTTAAGACACTGGTCTCGAATGTTTGCAGCAATGACTGCAAATACTGCCCGCTTCGCAGCGGCACGGATGTCCGCCGCTGTACCCTCGACGCCGAACAAACTGCAAGCATTTTTATGGATTACTATCGTGCCCGGGAGGTTTCAGGACTGTTTCTCAGCAGTGGTTGTCTGGGCGATGCGGATCGGACCATGGAACGGCTGCTCTTGATCGCCGAGATTCTTCGAAAGCGCGAACAATTCAAGGGCTATATGCATCTGAAAGTCATACCCGGCTGCAGCGATGCGGCCGTCGAGCAGGCCGTCAAAATGGCCAGTGCGGTTTCTGTGAATATCGAGGTGCCGGGCCAACAGCATCTGGCGAAACTGTCCGGCCGTAAGGATTTTCTTAACGACATCATCCGGCCTATCAAGCTCATCAGTCAACTGACCGCCAAAGGGACGAAATTTGCCCGCGTCAAGCAAACCACGCAATTCATTGTCGGGGCCGCAGGTGAAAAGGATGCCGAAATCGTCAAGTACATGTGGGGCCTGTACAAACGCCTGAATCTCAATCGCGTCTATTTTAGTGCGTATCAAAAAGGCCTGGGCCAAACCGATATGCCCGGTGAGCAAAAACGGGGGGAAAACGCCGAAACGTTTACCCGCGAGCACCGGCTTTATCAGGTCGATTTCCTCATGCGAAAATACGGTTTTGAACTGGACGATATCTTGTTTGACGATGGGCAATTATCGTTAAATACGGATCCAAAGATGCGCTGGGCACAACGGCATCCCGAGTTTTTTCCGGTTCATATCAATTACGCCGACAAAAACGCACTCTTGAAAGTGCCCGGATTAGGCCCGATCACGGTCAACCGGATTCTAAAAATGCGACGGTGCGGACGAATCCGATCGATCGAAGATATTGCAAAGCCCAATACCCGCTTGCTGAAAGCAAACACATACCTGTCCTTTTAAGTTCTTAGGAAAAGAAGAATTGTTGAAATTATGGCTGCTTCAGCCAGTGCTGTTATTCGGCACTGCCGCCATTCCAAAGGGTTACCGACAGCCATTGGGTCGCGATGAAATCGAGGTCCTGGTTGCCGGGCTGATTATCATTATTGATATCCGCCCATGGCAGCCAGTATTTGTACGGCAGCGACTCACCAAAATTACTGCTGACGACGGCCAAGTCCTCGAAATCGACTGTGCCGTTTCGGTCCAGATCACATCCGTTGCAGAAATCCGGACTGCCGCAATCGCCCAGCCAATTATTCAATATTTTGGCAATATCGTATATATCGACGAGTTGATTTTCATCGAAATCCCCATAGTAATATTCATAAGATGAACCGGCTATCGTGGTCAGCCATGCAAAATCTTTGAAATCGACAATCCCATCGTTGTTCACATCTGATTTTAGCGCCCATCCGACCGCGGCGATCGAGGCGTTATTGGTATTGGCATACACACCCATATTGATCCGGTTATTCTGATAACCGTCGGCGGTCAATTCATTGGAGAAGCTAATAGACGGATTTCCGGCATCGATACAGCGGCTGGTAACTGTGTCGGCCGCCTGAACAAATTGCCCCGAAACGATATCGTAACGAAATCCCTCGCTTTTCAGATGATAATCGTTGCCGGCCGCATTGAAGAAGTGCGGATCCTCATCAATATTGCCGGCACCGGGATAACCCCCTTGGATATTATTGAACAGGATCGTTGGCCAGCTATTCTCAAAAGCCAGTTGCCGGGAGCCGTTGCCGCGGACGATCGAATTGCTGATGGCCGGATTGCTTTTGATACCGTAAAGCCCACCGCCGGCGACCGTGGCGATATTATTCAGGATATTGGTTGCGATAATATACGGACTGGCGTTTTCACAATAGATCGCTCCGCCATAGTCAGCTGTGCTGTTTTGAATAATACAATTAAGAAATCGCGGACGAGAATCTTTGCAGTACACCGCACCGCCTTTGTCGGCATATCCATTGGTGATGATCACGCCCTGCACAAGGGTGGTGGGTTGTTCGTTGCTGTCAAAGTAGAATGCGCGGTGAGGATCACCGGACGAACCGCCGGCATCGATAATCGTCGAATGAATATTGTAGCCTTCATAAGGTCGCCAACTGGTGATTGTCAGGGCTTTACCCTGGGGATCGATGTCTCGGTTGCCTGCACCACTGTAGGTCCCGTCCATCAGGATCACATATCCGTTTTCGTCGATCTCATCGACGGCTTTCTGGATCGTCGCCAGCGGATGTTGCGGCCCGCCGGTGCCGGTCGTATCACTGCCTGTTGGCGAAACATACAAACACATACGGGCTTTATAGATGATCACGGGCGGATTGACCGGCAAATTCTGGAAAGCCCCGCCCCAGTCCTCAGTCGGTGTTGCCGCAATGGCATCGACCACATTCATATCACTGATCACTTCTCCGAACACACAGTAGCCATACCCATCTTCGGCATTTTCGCGATCCAGAAATGGATTATTAACATGATTGATAAAAAATTGGCTGTTGGCGCTGTTCGGATCGGTTGTACGTGCCATGGCAATCGTCCCGCGCACATTTTTTAGACCATTATAACTTTCGTTGATGATGGGATCGTTTGGGGTGCGTTGATTAAGATTTGTATCGAAGCCGCCGCCCTGAATCATGAAATTTTCAATAACCCGGTGGAAAAGCAGGCCGTTATAGAAGCCGGAATTGACGTAATCAAGAAAATTCTCAACGGTCATCGGAGCATCGTCAGGGAACAACTCGATCACGATATCGCCGAAATTGGTCTCCAGGACGACCTTTGGATTGGATAATTCTTCTGCAGATGCCCCGGTTACCAACAGCGCACAAATAATTACGATCACAATATAAGATTTCACAGCGATATAACCTCCTCCAGTTCAATTGGACAACACTATTATCATATCAAAAAACGCCTTGAAAATCAAGGCCGGGGCGTCTTGAGCGTCAAAATAGGAAATCTTACAGAAAACCATTTGCCCCTGCCGATATATAAGTGGTTACGCTAATTGAGTTAAGAGGATTTTTATCGGACACAACAGGAGAAACACTGGGGTGAAGCAAAAAAATACGTACAGAACCGCCATAATTTTTTTGGCGATAACGGTATTGGCGATGCTGTTTTTCAGTTGTTTGAGTTTTAATATCGGCGACTGGCCCAGCAGCTTTGTCTATCCACATAATCGCCCGGTGCACAACTGGTGCGGCGTGATCGGCTCGTTTTTAGCCTACTATCTATTATATTATGTCGGCCCGGGCATTTTCATTGTATTGATCAGTTTGATCACGATGCTGATCGCCCGCTTGACCGATCACCCGATTCGTCAGCCGATTTTGCGTTTGGTGGGATTGGTACTGTTGACGGTCGCAGGCTCATCGACCTTTTATTGTTTCTGGCCGGATCGCGTTTTTACATTTCCGTTCGGTTCCGGCGGAATACTCGGTGTTGCTGCGACCCAGTTCATGCAGAAGCATTTTGCCTTGCTGGGCACATTTATTTTATTATTGGCAAGCTGGATTGTCGGTGCGGTCCTGCTGGCCGACAGCCTGGTGATTGGGATGCTGCACTGGCTGGGATTTGGCTTGAAACGCACAGCCGATTTCGCCGGACCGGCATGGACTGCCGCGCGACAGCATTCTCAGGTTATTTCCGAGATTTGGCAAAAACTTTCGGCCCGCCAAAAAACCAAGCCTGCTACGGTTTTTTCGACTGATCCGGATATTAAGATCGAATCGCATTTTGAGCCGGCCGCCAAGGTCGAGACTCCAATTACCGAAGCGCCTGCGCGTGAAGCAAAGGAAACCAACCCCAAACAAATCAAAGTTACTCTGCCTCAGGCCCGAAAGCCCTCGCAACCCTTGGTCCAAAAGAGTTACGATGACTATACCCTGCCGCCGCTGGATCTGCTGGCCGAGCCGGAATATGGCTACAGTCAGATCCAGAGCAAGGTGGTCGAGTCCAAGGCCAAAGCATTGGAGAAGCTGCTGGGCGAATTCAACATCGATGCCCATGTCGTTGCTGCCGAGACCGGGCCGGTGATTACGATGTTTGAGCTGGAGCTGGCCGCCGGCATCAAGGTCAGCCAAATATCCACATTGGCCAATGATATGGCCCGAGCGCTGGGTGCCGGGGCGGTGCGGGTGGTTGCGCCGCTGCCGGGCAAGCACACGATCGGAATCGAGGTGCCCAACAGTGAAAAGGAAAAGGTCCGTATCAAAGATCTCATGCAGCTCGCCGGTACCAAAGCTCACAATATGCAGATCCCGTTGTTTCTTGGTAAGGATTCTTCCGGCGAGGCATTGGTCTCCGACCTGACCAAGATGCCGCATATGCTGATCGCCGGTACGACCGGTTCGGGCAAAAGCGTCTGCATCAACAGTATTATTGTCGGTACATTGTTGACCAAGCGGCCGGACGAGGTCAAGATGATCCTGATCGATCCGAAGATGGTCGAGATGACCGCATTTAACACTATCCCGCATCTGATGTGTCCGATCGTTACCGAAACACAGCGGGCTGTGCAGATCCTCGAATGGGCGACCGTCAAGATGGACGAACGGTATTCGGTCCTCGCCGAAGCCCGGGTCAAGAATATTGCCCAATACAATGCCTTGGGGGCAGAGGAGATCATTCGGCGTTTCGAGCCCAGTACCCCCGAAGAGGAAGCCAAAATTCCCAAGAAGCTGCCATATTTTGTCATTATTATTGACGAATTGGCGGATTTGATGATGACCGCGGCCAAGGAGATCGAATCCTATATCGTACGCCTGGCCCAGAAAAGCCGCGCGGTCGGTATCCATATCGTCCTGGCGACCCAGCGGCCTCAGGCAACGGTTGTTACCGGCCTGATTAAATCCAATATGCCCACGCGGATCGGTTTTCGCGTTGCAGCCAGAATGGACAGCCGTATTATTCTTGACCAGAACGGTGCCGAGACCCTTCTCGGCGAAGGCGATATGCTCTTTCTCAAGCCTGGTACCAGCGATCTGGTGCGTGCCCAGGGCAGTTTTGTCGATGACAGCGAGATCAGAAAGGTCGTCAAATATCTCAAAGAAAGCGCCGAACCGCAGTTCCATCCGGAACTGATGCAGCTTCGCACGATCGACGCTTCGGATGCCTGCAATGACGACCTGTTTGATGATGCGGTACGGATTGTACTGGAAACGAAGCGGGGCAGCGTTTCACTGCTTCAGCGGCGACTCAATATCGGTTACGCCCGCTCATCGCGGTTGATCGAGTCGATGGCCGGGATGGGAATTCTCGGTGAGTATAAAGGCAGCCAGGCCCGAGAGGTTATGATCACGCTCGAAGATTACGAGCGAATGTGCCAGGATCAGCAAGCCGGAGCCGATAACGATAATGAGCCGGAAAAAGAACCGGCCTATGTGGCCGAAGGCGAACGCGGCTACGTGGCAGTAATGGAAAATGACGATGAAGATGAATAACTAAATATGCTCATAAGAGCACAAGCATTGTATCTCGACAAAAAATAAAAGAACCGGAGATCACAACTTGTGCTCTTTTTTTATAGTGTGACCCGCAGATCGCATGACATTTCAGAAGCTAAAACATAACACGCATCAAATTCGTGTGTCCCAATCCTTTAATCAGACCAGAGCCGGCATGGATTTATCCTGTCGCTGTTCGCCGGGCTTAAACGGCAGATTCTCGGCAAACTGCACGGCAATACGTCGGACATGGTCGTTAACATGTTCGACGCGGCAGACATGACCGCTGCGGGTGAAATTCGTCATATCGAAGGATAGATCTTCGCCGTATTTGGGAACGCCGAATCGAGCGGTGATTTGCTGGCCGGGAAGCGGGCAGGGTTGGTTCGTATGACAGGTAAAGGCCGCGCCGCCGCTGCTGACATCGACCATTTGACCCTGTTGTAATACGTCGTTGAAGTCTTCGGCATACCAGATGGGCCAGTGGTATCGCAATCGTTGTTCTCGCCTTCGCTCGGTTCCGTTTTCCATTTTTTACTCCTCATTAATGATAACCATCATGCCCTTGAAATCGACGCGCAGGGGGCTCTACTTAATCCGCGATTACCGAAAAAATCGCCCCTTAAGACGGTGATAGGGGCTTTTTTAGGGTATTGGCGCAAAAACGGCGGCGGGCAATGTGAAAAAAATTTTTCTTTTTCGCGGGTAGAGGATTTCAGTTCCTATAATGTCTTTTCGAGATTGTGAACAGCTTGGCGGAATACCTGGCCGCGTTGTTGGTAATTCTCGAACATATCGTAACTGGCACAGGCGGGGCTAAGCAGTACAACATCGCCCGGTCGGGCCAGTTCGGCAGCGGTTTGTACCGCCGCGGGCAGTTTTTCGGCGAAATGGACCACGGTTTGACTGTTTTGGCCGAGACAATCTGCGATCTTTGGGGCGGTTGCGCCCAGCAGGATGATGGTGTGCGTCTTTTCAGCGATTATTTTCCCTAATTCGTCGAATGGCAGGTGCTTGTCGTAGCCGCCGGCGATCAGGACAATCGGTTGTGTAAACGATTGCAGGGCGACAATGGTGCTTTCGGGGGTTGTGGCCTTGGAATCGTTGTACCAGCGAACGCCGTTGATCTCGGCAACGAGTTCGAGCCGGTCGGACAGAGCCTTGAAACTGCTGAGACAAGATGCAATATCTTCGTCGGTCAGGCCCAATTGTGAAACGATGGCCCGGGCGGCGGCCAGATTCGATAAATTAGCCTCGCCGGGCAGGTGATAATGCTCAGTGACTTTCGCGGGTACATCGGTAGCGCTGTAAGTCAGGCACGTGCGGGTTTTTTGTTGTGAAAAATCGCGATGCCATCGGTAAGCGATTGGATCATCGGCATTAAAAATCGATACCGAATCAAACGGCTGGTGTTCGAACAGCAGTTTCTTGGCGTCGCAGTATTTCTCAAAGGTGCCATAGCGATCGAGGTGATTGGGCAGCAGATTGGTAACCAGTGCGATAAAGGGAGCCTGTTTTTGGGACGCAAGCTGTTCGATCTGAAAGCTCGACAGTTCCAAAACGACGATGTCACCGAGATCGATCCGTTCGAGTTTTTCCAACAGCGGTTCGTTTCCGATATTACCGCCCAGATGAACGTTTTTATACATGGCATTTGGTTTGCCGACAGCGGATTTAAGCAGGTGCAGGGCGAGTGCGGTGGTCGTACTTTTGCCGGCCGAGCCGGTGATGCCGACAATCGTGCCCCGGCAAAGAGCAAAAAAAAGATTCATCTGCGAACTGATGACAGCGCCATTTTCATGGGCAATAGCCAGATACGGATTGTCCGGCGGCACGGCCGGGTTAACGATCACGATATCGGTATTGTGAAAATCATCTTCATCATGACGACCGAGATGCAATTCGATATTGTCGCGGCTTTGCAGCGGCTCAAGCGATGGTGCCAGTTTTCCGGCGTCGGCCAGATCGGTGACAGTGACTTTTTTCGCATAGCGGGCGGCAAAAAGGGCACTATCCAGGCCGCCGCCAAATCGGCCCAGCCCCATCACCAAAACAGTCTTTCCATCAAATAACTCGGTATCCATGCCCTAAGGTATAGCAGAAAAGACAAAAAAAGAAAAGACTCAACACACGACGCAGCGAGAAACGGGCCTGATCGAATGACAATGCTCCCGTATCGATGTCTATCTATGATATTGGCCGACTTGAAAAGTTGATGGCTTTACTCATGCGGGATTTGCCACTACAATAGCGCCATGGAATTGAAGGACAAAATTATATGCGGCGATTGTATAATTGAGCAAACAAAGGATTCGAGACTTTCTTAAGTATAAAGGCATTTTAATGATCCTAAAATGAATGATATAGAAATTAGATATCCAACAAGATATAAAAAATTCGTTCTACTCGACGCCAATCTTATAGCAGGATATTATTTACCTGAATCTTTAGATTGGAAGAGGTCGCGAGAAAGAATAAAAAATTTATTTGAAAGCGTTATGAATAACTCAAATAATGATATAATGTTGTATACCCCAAGTGTATGTATCCCGGAAGTTATGTCTGTATTTTCAACCTATCGTTGGGCTACTTGGAGCCGTAAAGTTCAAAAAAAATTTCCTAAAGGAATTTCTGCAAAAAGATATGCTGGTATTTCTGAAAAACTCCAAGGAGATATTCAAAATAATTTCCCTTTACGCGTTGTTCCTCTAAAGGATTCGCATCTAGTTAATGCTCAATTTATTCAGCGCATAGATGCTTACTTTGAACACTATAGAGGTAAGAGAAAAAATAAAAAAATGATGTCTGCGGTTGACCATATCATTATTTCAATGGCAATTGAACTTTCAGAGATACATAGCAGAGGCAAATTCATTTTGTTAACTGCTGACAAAAGAATGGCAGATATAACGAATAGAGCCATAGCGATGAAAAATAGCACCAAGAAAAAGTTGGGAATCAAGATGCACAAATACGCATTCCCGAAAGTTTGCCATTTATCAAAAATATCAGTTAAAGAGTTGCAAAGTTTCTTTGGGTGCTGGCCTCTACCCAACAAAGCCTTTTCTGGTAAACCTTTATTGCAGTTTAATGCAGAAGATGGTAAAGTGTTATCAATAATAAGGCAGCGTTTAAACGTAACAAGAGATAAGCTTCCTTATACAAAAGAGTTTGAAATTCTCATTCAAGAATTTCAAAAATACAAAGGGCAGAAAGTCGATAGAAATGCTGCTTGGTTAGCGTTATTGCGCCATGAGAAAAAGGGTTTAAATAAAAGAAAGTAAATCGTAACGAACAAGTCGCACATGGAAAAATATAAGAACAAAGTATTATTGGGTGATTGTGTAACTTTGCTAGGTAAAGTCAAAGAACCATTTGCTAATTTAATTTTTGCCGATCCACCGTTTAATATCGGTTACGAATATGACAAACATAATGATAATTTACCGAAAGAGAAATATGTTGATTGGACCAAAGAATGGATGCAAGCTTGTTATAGTATACTCTGTGATAGTGGTTCATTTTATATTGCTATTGGGGATGAATATGTAGCAAATGTGAAAAATATTGCTGATGACTTAGAACTCACAATGAGAAATTGGATTATTTGGCATTATACGTTTGGGCAACAAATGAGAAATAAGTTTGCCCGGTCTCATACGCACATTCTTTATTTTGTTAAAAATGAGAGTAACTTTACTTTTAATGACCAAGAAGTCCGCGTAATCTCTGATCGCCAAAAAGATTATAAAGATAAGCGGGCAAATCCTGCGGGAAAACTTCCTGATGATGTTTGGAATGAATACCCCCGGCTTTGTGGCACTTTTAAAGAAAGGCTAAATTTCCCCTGTCAGATGCCAGAGAATATTTTATCAAGAATTATAATAGCAAGTTCTAATAGGGGTGATTGGGTATTAGATCCTTTTTGTGGCTCGGGCACAACGGCTGCAGTTGCCAAAAAGCTTGGGCGAAATTATACAACCATGGATATTTCGAAAGAATATGTTGCAAGTGCCAGAAAAAGAATAAAAAATACTGGACATCTTCCCATTGAAGGGCAAGGCAGGATTAAATGGTCTAAAGAAATGGATGAAGCATTAAAGTGGCTTTATCACGAAAATAAAGTACCTACAGAGCAGTTGGGAAAAGACAAATTTTTACTTACAATTTTTACAAATAAATTTAATTCCAGATTAGGTTTCAAAAATTATTTAAAGACTCCCGAAGAAATTACAGATAGACTGATGAATCTACGTAAAAGCGGGAAACTTGGGGCCTTACGTGGCGAAAAACATAAAGTTTTAAAGAGAAAATCAAAAAACTAAAAACATCTTAATAGGTATTTGATTAAAAAATGCGAGAGATAATTTTGATTAATAATATTCAGCAGGAATCTTTTGTATGTCGCCGGCGGAACGAAGAGCCATCATCCTTACTGTTTTAGGTTTCATTGCATCGGCGATTTTGCTATGGGCGGCCCAGCCGGCGGCGGGTTTGGCTTTTCTGGCGTGGTTTGCGTATGTACCATTTATCCTGACCGCCATCGTGATACCTCGCAGCGGCCGGGCGGTTATTTGCGGATATATTGTTTTTGTAGCGTACTGGCTGATCAGTCTTGCGTGGATCCGGCCGGTGACGCTGCCGGGGTGGATCGCATTTTGTTTTTATATGGCTTTATTGACGCCGATTTTGATCCTGGCGCTTCGTTATGCCGTGCGCCGCAAAGTGCCGGTGTTTTTGGCCGCGGCAATTCTGATCGTCGGGGTGGAGAACCTTCAGGGCTTTTTCTTCGGGGGATTCGCATGGCGATACCTGGCTCATAGTCAGTATCAACATATTGCTCTCATCCAGATCGCCGATATTTTCGGGGCTTCGGGCGTTTCGTTCTTAATCGCAATGACAAACGGTTTTATCGCGCAAGGGCTTCTCGCCGTGCGTGATCGTCGTATCCTGCGGCCGGGATTTATTATCACCGCGATTGCGGTTGCGGCCGCGATCGGCGCGACGATTAATTACGGGCGGTTTCGTATTGACCAAACCGAATCGTACTTGAGCGAAGGCCCCTTGGTTGCCGCCGTTCAAACCAATGTGCCTCAATCGGTCAAAGATTCACCTCAGAGTGCAGATCAGCTTCTTTCGATGCAGTTGGAGATGTCGCGCGAAGCGCTGGCCGCCGGTGCCGAGCTGGTTATCTGGCCCGAGACGATGGTTCAGGCGATGATCGATCCGCGTGTGATCGAACGGCTGGGGCCCGGATACCAATGTTATATCGTCGATGAAATTCTTCGAACCCATGCCCTCAACGCCGGATATGTACTGGTTGGGGCGACCGGCGGCGAGATTGATTTTGACATGGACATGTCCGTGATTTACCGATCCCGCTATAATTCGGCATTTCTGTACACCCCTGAAGGTAAACAGGCACCTCAGCAATATAATAAGATCCACCTGGTGCCGTTCGGCGAATATATCCCTTTTAAGCAGTCCGCGCCTTGGCTGTACGATATATTTATGAATTTCAGCCCGTATGATTACGATTATACGCTTACGCCGGGTGAAGAATTTACCGTTTTTCAGATGCAAAGCGGAACAGAGGGCCATGAAAAAACGTATCATTTCGGTATTATGATTTGTTATGAAGACACGGTTGCCGAGATTGCCCGTCGGTTTGTTTGTGAACCGGACAAGCCCAAAAAAGCCGATTTTCTGGTGAATATCAGTAATGATGGGTGGTTTGTGACTTTCGATGCCAACGCTGTTTGTCCCAGTGATGAATTGATCGAGCACACGGCCGTGTGTGTGTTTCGAGCGGTGGAAAATCGAGCGGCAATTGTTCGAAGCGTCAATACCGGCATAAGCTGTATGATCGACACGCTGGGCAGGATCCATGATGGATATCTCGCCGGGACGCTGCCGCAACGTAGTGTCGATCGACAGGCAATTGCTGGATGGTTTCTCGATAAAGTGCCGATAGATAACAGAAAGACCGTTTTTTGCCGGTATGGCCAATGGCTCGACCTGGGATGTCAATTATCTGTCGGTTTTGTCTTGGCGATGATGATCATTGAACGAATACAGCGTAAAAAGGTCAGGCATGAAAGAATACACTCAAAAAAACAAAACAAACACCAATAGAAATTTCTCTATTCTTTTAATGGCAGGATGCGTATTGGCTTTGGGATTTATGGTAACCGGGCAATCGATCTATGCATCGCGTGAGACGGTTGCGAAATTGCAGCCTCGGGCAATGCAGATTCTCGAAGACGGATTGGATGATGCCGATCCGCAAATCCGCGTCAAAGCGATCGAGGCAGTGGCCGAAGCCCGTATCATGGAATTGATGCCGCGGGTCAAAGAATTGATGAAAGATGACTTTGTGCCGGTACGTTTTGCTGCAGCACTGGCGTCAGGGGACATGAAGTACGCCCCGGCGAAAGAATATCTGCAGATTTTGATGAAAGACAAGCCGGACGTCAATACCGCGGCCGCTTACGGGCTTTATGAGCTTGGGGATACATCCCGCCTTGAGGTTATTCGTCGAGCACTGCAAGACCCGGATCGGACGGTTCGGGCTAATGCAGCGTTGCTGATCGGTAAAGCCGGCGATCAGGAAAGTCTGCCGGTTTTACATGAGCTGCGCAATGATGACGATTATCGCGTCAGTTTTCTGGCAGTCGGGGCGATTTGTCAACTTGGGGACGCCTCGATCTATCCGAGATTATGGGCGATGCTGATTAGTGCATTCGCCGATGACCGGGTAGTCGGGATTGAAGCCATGGGGACGCTCGGTTGTGTCGCATCCAAAAATCCGAAGATGAAAAAAGTTGAAAACGATGCTAAAGGTGCGCTAACCAGCCTGCTTTCTGATGAAGTGCCGGAGGTTCGCCTTGCCGCCGCTCGACAATTAGGGAAAATGGGCTATCCGATCGGCGAACCTGAGGTGGGGGATGTTTTTGAAAGCCCTTTACTGGAAGATAAAGATGAACGAGGGGTTGAACGGGTTTACGTGCTCGCGGCCTCGGCAATCGGGCAAATCCAGACTGAGAATCTGATCCAGTATTTACCGAAATTACTCAAAAACCGCTCAAAAACCGTTCGGATTGCGGCCGCGAGGGCGGTTTTAATGTGTTCCGATAAGAACGCCCAAAAATGATAAATATCCGATACAGGTGAAACAAAAATCCCTCTGTCAGGGTTTATTTGAAGGATTTAGCAAAAATAACTTGACCTTTGGCCGGTTTTCGAGTAAAATTGGGTAATTATCCAAGCCTAAACGGCAGATATATTTCTGTAGGGTATTTAGGGCGTATTGTCATTATTTTGAAAGGAGTAAGAACTTGAGTACTCTGACAAAGGTTTTAATTATTCTGTTGACGGTTTCGTCAATCTTTCTCAGTGCTGTTGTGATCGTATATGTGGCGAACGCAGACAATTACAAAGATATGTACAGCAAGCAGCGAAGCCAGATGAATGCATTTGAGAAAAAGGCGACGAATGCCGAGCAAAACCTGCAGGAGCAGATCGATAAAAATACCGCGATGGAAAAACGCCTGGGCGGCCAGATAACCGAGCTTAAAAAGGAACGTGATATAATCCGTGATGAGCTCAACAGCTCTAAGCGGGAAGTTGCCCGATTAACCGATAAAGTGGCAAATTTCGCGGCCACGACCCAGGACTTCACTGCGGTCAATGATAAGCAGTTGGCCTTGTTAAAACAGGCTCAGGATGATCTGTTTAACCTTCAGGCCAAATATGAAAAGGTGACTAAAGAACTGAACGAGACGGCCGACACGTTAATGGAAAAAATGGCCATTATCGAGACGCTAACCGCTGAGAAACGCCAATTGGCCGAACAGAAGTCTGAACTTCAGGCTCGACTGGATAAATATCTCATGCCTCGCGGCGAGCAGGCTCCTCAAGCCACCCCGGTTACCCAAACCCCTGAAAGAACAGCTGTGCCGGTGGTGCAAGCACCTGAATCCCAGGTAAAAATTCAAGGTTTGGTCAAGAATGTCGATCAGCGAAATTCTCTGGTCGGTATTTCAGTGGGCAAGGCTGATGGCGTTAAAGAAGGAATGAAGTTTTACGTGACGCGCGGCGATGAGTTTATTTGTGAAATATTGATTATTGAAACCGATCAGGGAGAATCTGTAGGCGTGATGGATTTGGTCCAGCAACAGCCGCAGGTTGGCGATACGGTCTCCAATAACCTGCTGTAAAAGAGATGAGGTCGATGATATGAGCCCGAATATGCCCGGACGTAATAATATAACTCCTCAAAATAACACCTACACCGTCTTGCTGGGCGTCGCATTTGCGATCACGCTGGCTGCTGCCATCTATGTGGCCGTGATGTGTTATGCCTATTATGACACAATTATCAGCATTCCAAAATAATATTGTCTATTGACAACCGATCCCGTATCATATACAAATTAGCCGTTCCGTGTGATTATTTGAAGGGAATCGAACGTGCTGCTGGATGCAATTTTAGGCTGGTTCAGTATGGATATGGGTATCGATCTGGGTACCTGTACGACCCTTGTCTGTGTTCGCGATAAGGGGATCGTCCTCAATGAGCCCTCTGTTGTTGCGGTTCGCAAAGGAACGAATGTCGTTCTCAACGGCGGTCAGGCAGTCGGTTTGATCGCACGCGAGATGCTGGGCAAAACCCCGGGTTCCATCAGTGCGATCCGCCCCCTCAAAGACGGGGTTATCAGCGATTTCGAAATTACCGAGGCCATGCTGGGCTATTTTATTAAAAAAGTCCACGGGCGCGGTAATCTGGTTCGCCCCCGTGTTGTGATCGCAGTTCCCAGCGGGATTACCGCGGTTGAACGCCGGGCCGTGATCGACAGTGCCGAACGGGCCGGCGCTCGCAAGGTTTACCTGGTCGATGAGCCGATGGCGGCGGGAATCGGGTCGGGATTGCCCATCACCGAGCCGACTGCATCGATGATTGTGGATATCGGCGGCGGGACGACCGAAGTGGCGATCATGAGTTTGGCGGATATCGCAACGTGTGAATCGATCCGTGTCGGCGGCGATGATATGGACGAAGCGATCATCAATCATCTCAAGAAGACCTACAACCTTTTGATCGGTGAAGCACGTTCGGAAAAAGTGAAGATTCAGATTGGTTCGGCGGCTCCGCTGGAAGAAGAATTGACAATGGAGATCGCCGGCCGCGATACCGTGTCCGGTTTACCGCGAAAGATTGTGATCACCAGTGAAGAGATCCGCGAAGCATTGAAAGAACCGGTTGCCGGGATCATCGAAGCGGTAACCCGTACCCTGGAAAATGCGGAGCCGGAACTGGCGGCCGACCTGATCGAGAACGGCATCCATATTTGCGGCGGCGGTTCGCTGCTGCGGGGGATGGATAATGTACTGGCGAATGCGACTGGCCTGAAGGTCGTCTGCGTCGAAGACCCGCTCAGTGCGGTTGCCCGCGGAACCAGCGTCTATCTTGAAAATCTCGAACTCTGGAAAGATACGATGGATCATGATCGGTACGGGTGGGAGTGAAGGTGATGGAAGCGATGGTGGAAACGTCGCTTTAGAATGGATTTGACACGAATAATCGGACAGCAGGGATCGCCATGGCAGGCAGGCAATTCAAGGTAACTTCAGGTATGCTTTTCACGTGGTTCATTCTCGCCGCATTGATTCTTTTTCTATGTCCGTCGGAGATGACCGGCAAACTGCAGTTTGCTTTTGCGCATGTTTTTAAATGGCCCCTGAGAGTCGGACGCAGTATCTCGCTTTCCGCATCAGCTCGAATGAGTGACAATCAACAGCAGCTCAAAGAGATGGAATACCAAAATTATATCGCCAATCTCGAGGAGGAGCTCAGGCAAAAACACCAGAAGATCGAGCAAATGGGCATGCACGACCGGCTTTATGGACTGCAAGGGGCCACATTGGTGCCGGCGGATATCACCTATGCGACGCTTTCAGGCAGTGATGCGATGCTAAATATTAACCGCGGCAGCTCTGATGGATTAGCCCGAGGACAGTATGTGTTGGGCTGTAACAATATCATCGGTATCGTCGAACAGGTGTCGGACCGCCGTGCCCGGGTCAAGCTCGTGACAGACGCCTCCAGCCGGATCGAAGTGAAGATTCCCAATATCGATGTCGATCGCATGATGCAGGGCGTCGGCGGCAACTTTGGGGTTATTCGTTTCTGTAAAAAAGAAGTTCAGACCGGTGAATATGTCTATGCCCGAAAAAAACCGGGATATCTCGATTCCCCGATCATTATCGGTGTCGTCAGCGCGTGTCAGCGAAACGAAGAAAATCCGCTGCTTTGGGATATTACGGTTCAGGTTGCCTGTGAACTGGAGAACCTGGCCCGTGTGGATGTGATTGTTATGTATCCTGAAGCCGGGGAGTTGTGATCCGATGCGTCCGGTTCGATTTGCCGTCGTGTTGACCTTGGCGGCTGTTTTACAGGCCAGTGTGGTGGATATCTTTTCACTGACGGCGATGAATATTAAGCCGGATCTATTGTTGATCCTGATGGTATTCAGTGCGGTCTTTTTTCCGATGGATCATGCGATCATTGCGGCGTTTTGCACGGGATTTGCGGCAGATCTTATCTCGGCCGGTCCGATGGGGGCGATGACGATCAGTTTCGGACTGATCGGTTCGGCCCTGGCTTTTCTTCATCAAATTATTGCCGTTCGGCAGATGTTTCTACAGGCGGTTGTGATCGGAATATGCGGATTTCTAACGTATATCATCGGTCACGTGTTGACACTTTTGAGGACGGGAACGAACGGTGCAGATTTTATAAGTTCGATTGTTCTGGGCAGCCTGTATTCAGCGGCTATCGGGCCGTTTGTATTCCTGCCGATTTCATGGGCACTGGGCATCAAAACAGGCCGATTTAAGTATTAAACCATCGTTTGGCTATGTTCGAAAAACGTATAAAAATCTTTATTGCGATCCTCGGATCGATTTTTCTGA
>CAZFDE010000056.1:0-17157 GCA_964517795.1 uncultured Pirellulales bacterium
TTACCTCACCAACAAGCTGATAGGTGATAGGCCGCGCCTGTACCGATAAATCTTTGGTCATCGACCAGAAAATCAATGACATTATTTGGTATTAATGCCCCTTTCGAGACGCTATCCCAAAGTACAGGGTACGTTACCTATCCGTTCCTAACCCTTTCGCCACTAACTTTTCCTTAGATTACTCTGTAGAAAAGTTCGTTCGACTTGCATGTCTTAGCCACGCCGCCAGCGTTCGTTCTGAGCCAGGATCAAACCCTTCAGGTTTGTATCGCTGGAACCGTTCTCGGCAATATCTGTGAGCAACCGAAGTCGCTGCCGCGATCGCCGAAGAACGGATACCTTCAAAAGAATTTAAAGGCTCACATTCGATCATAAGCATCGAAAGTGAAAATAAACATCACATTTGTTATTACCGGCGATTTCAGTCTTATCTAAAAAGGCCGGCATCACTTTCGCTGCTGATTTGGCTTAACTGTTTACTTGTCAAAGAGCACTGCAAATAAAGAAGTGGTCAGGTAACAACATATAGATCACGTTATTGACTTGACCACAGAAATTCAATTGTAGAGCAAAAACCCAAGGTCGTCAAGGGTTCAAGTGAAAAAAATTAAAAATTTTTTATTTTTTTTTATCCGGGGCAATCAGACCGAAATTCGACCGTTTTATTGGTGATTGTATTGATACGGTATTTCGATTATACTTTGGGCTAAATTCTGGTATATATGTGTTTTTTGATAAAAGAACAGGCAGGTTAACATGGGAAAAAAATACTGGATATGTGTGTTTATCATCGGGTTATTGCTATTTACAGGTTGTGTGGAGCAGCAAGCGGTGGATTCCGTTGACCTTGATTTGCCAGAGGAATCCAACGATTTAGGTCAAACAATCGGGGATCTGGCAGAAATATTCGCTCAGGGCGCCCAGCCGGTACAGGGATACGGATTAGTGGGCGAACTCAAAGGCACCGGTTCGATCGAATGCCCTGTCGAAGTGCGTAACTATCTGAAACAATATATGTTACAACAATTACCGGCCGGCATATTGGATCCAGACAAATTTATTGACAGCAAAAATACCGCCGTTGTTTCCTTGTACGGGATTATGCCGGGACTACCTTCTAAAGGCGATCAATTTGACATATTCGTCACCCCGCTTTCCGGAACACAAACCACATCTCTGCAAGACGGCGTACTCTATGGCGCCAACATGAAAAAAGCCGGCACATTCGGCCTGACGATCAAAGATGTTGCAAAAGCCGAAGGGCCGCTTTTTTTTGATACAACAACAGAGCAACCGAATTTCCTGGCCGGATATATTCTCAACGGCGGATTTGTACTGGATGAATACAACCTAACCATTTCCTTAAAAGAACCCGATTATCGGGCCGCTGCAAAAATTCGAAACAAGATCAATGAACGCTTCGGCAAAGATATCGCCGAGGCACCTTCTCCGGGCCTATTAAACGTGGATATCCCAAAAGAATACAATCGGCAAAAATTCAGATTTTTTGCATTATTGCGATCGGTATATATCGATGAAAATCGTGCATTGATGAAAGAACGAATTCAGAACAATATTACCCAATTAGTTTCTGCAGAAAATAAATTTAAATACGAAGTCGCCCTGGAAGCCATCGGAACACCCGCAATAAAAAAACTGCAGTTATTGCTGAATTCATCTCAAGCGTCTGTACGTTTCAGTGCTGCCCGCTGCTTATTAAATATCGGCGACGATGCCGGGCTGGAATACCTTCGAAAAACAGCATTCGACCCCCAATCTAAATTCCGTATCGCGGCCTTGGAAGCAATCACGCTTCGCGCTCGATATAACGATGCCGTATCGGTTGCGAGACGCCTGCTGCGCGATGAGCATTTGCAAATGCGTTTAGCGGCATATGAAAACCTTCGCGAACTTAACGATATCACGATCAAGCAAGCCGTCGTCTCAAATACCTTTTATCTGGAGCATATTCCTTCCAGTTCACCGAGCATGGTATTTGCATCGCGCCAAGGCGATCCACGGATTGCCCTGTTCGGCAAACACATTCGGCTCAAAGAAGATATTTTTGTTGAATCCGATGATGGAACAATCACGTTGAACGCAGTTGCCGGTACCGAACACGTCAATATTATTCGCAGACATTCGAACCGTCCCGATGTGCTGATCCGTATGAAATCCTCATTCGATTTATCCGATATTATTCGGATTTTGTGCGAGGAACCCATCGAAAAAGACGGGCAAATGGTCGCCGGATTAGGTGTTCGGTATTATGAAATGATCAGCTTGCTGATGAAAATGGCTCAAAAAGAGGCTTTTGATGCCGAATTTTATACCGGCCCGCTTCCCGGCCAAGGGTTAATTATCAAGCCCGAACGTTCCCACGACCGATAATACTATGGTGTTTTTACTCTGAAAAACAGATTCAAACCACGTTAATGATGGACAGATGGGTGTTTTCTTAGAATGCAGTAAGGAGAAAAATGAGACTTGAAAAAATCGTACTGGAGGGCTTCAAGAGCTTTGCCGACAAAACGGAATTTGTTTTTGACCAGCCGGTAACCGCCATCGTCGGCCCCAACGGTTGCGGCAAAAGCAATGTGGTCGATGCGATGAAATGGGTGCTTGGCGAACAAAGCGTCAAAAGCCTTCGCAGCGGCCATATGGCGGATGTCATCTTCAGCGGCAGCAGCAGTCGCAAACCGCTCGGTTCGGCGGCCGTGTCCATTGTTCTGTCGAATAAAAATCGAACGCTGGCGATCGATGCCGACGAAGTCCAGATCAGTCGGCGTATTTTCAAAAGCGGCGAATGCGAATATCGCCTCAACAACAAAATCTGCCGCTTAAAAGATATCCGTGAAATGCTGATGGATACCGGGCTGGGGGTCAAAGCCTATGCCTTTATCGAGCAGGGTCAGGTGGAGCGGCTTTTGACAGCTTCCAAGCAGGACCGACGGGTGATTTTCGAAGAAGCCGCCGGCATCAGCAAATACAAGGCTCATAAAAAAGAAGCCATTCGAAAACTCGACCGTACCGAACAAAATTTGCTGCGTCTGGCGGATATTCTCAACGAAGTCCAGAAACAACTGCGCAGCGTCAAACTGGCGGCCGGTAAAGCACGCAATTACCTGGAATATACAGAACGCCTAAAATCGCTTCAGATGAATTATTCCCTCGCCGAATATGCCAAGATCAATGCCAAGGACAAAGAGGTGCAGCACCGCCTGGGCGACTTGCAGCAAACCTATGCCCAAATCACAGCCGATATTTCCAAAACGGAAAGCCTGATCAGCGAATTGGGTAACCAACGGATCGAGGCCGAAAACGATCTGAACCAGACCGACAACCGGCTGGTATCGGTTCAAAGCAAAATCGAACAGCAACTTCAAAAGATCGATTTTTTGCAGACCCGAATCAACGAATTTACCGAGCGTAAAACAGCGCTTGAGAAACGGATTGAGTCGATGGCCACCCGCCAACAGGATATCGAGCAGCAACACCAGCAGGTCAATCAGGAACTGTCTGAAAATGAATCGATTCTCAAAGACAAACAAGAACAATTAACGGGACTGCAGGACCAGGCCGCACAACTGGCTCGAGATTGTTCGGCAATTGCTTCTCAATTGGAGGATGAAAAATCCGGTATCATCGATATTGTCCGGCGTACCGCGCAACTGCACAATGAACTGCAAAGCATCACAGTCCACCGTGATACACTGGCCAGTCAGAAAGACCGCTTAAACGGCAGAGCATCGAGCGCTAAATCGGAACTCGAAGCATTGTTAACCGAAAAAGCGCAATATAGCGAACGCCATCGCGATATCGAAAGTGTGCTCGACGAACTGCAGCAGCGACTGGATGAAAAACAACAAACTATCAATACGTTAGAGGCACAGATTGTCCAACAAACCCAAACACTTTCCCAGCACAAGGAAACCAAAAGCGCCTTATCCAGTGAGTTCTCGATCCTTTCGGATATGCAAACCCGCCGCGAGGGGATTAACCAGGCCGTCAAAGAAATTCTTAATCAGCGCGTCTCTACTGAGGGCTTTCGCTATGTCGTTGGCCTTTTGGCGGATATTATCGAAGCGGACATGCGGTATTCAACCGCGGTCGAGGCGGCACTGGAAGGTCGGGCGGATTCTCTGATCGTTGGCGATCTCGACCCCATTCTTTGTGACGAAAAAAGCATTACCGAACTGGGCGGACGGCTTCATTTTATTGACGCCAGTCGATGCCGGCCGTTCAGCGATACAAAGGATCTCTCGATATATCCGACGATTCGCGGGCGGTTGGCTGAATTTGCCCGAACGCAAGCAGATTTCCAGGACTTACTCTGGTCGCTGCTGGGCAACGTACTGATCGTGGATTCACTGACTGAGGCGGTTAAGCTAAGCAAGATTCTCGGCAATCAGTATGATTTTGTAACCCCGCAAGGGGCGTTTTACAGCAGTCGCGGCGTCATTAAAATCGGTCCTGTCGGCAAGGCCGAAGGATTGATCTCCCGCAAGAGCCGGCTTCGCCAGCTCGAAGACGCGATTGATAATATTCAACATGAGATTCAGCAGCGGACCACGCAAATCGCTGAAGACCAGCAGAAAAAAGAACACCTGGTCGAATTGTGTAAAGAATTGCGGACTGCCGTTTACGAAGCCAACACTGAAAAAATGCAGAGTGAATCGAAGATGGGCTCCCTGGAACAGCAAATCCAGCGGTTGCGTAAAGAACAGCCCCTGATCACCGGGGAAATCGACGTGCTTGAATCACAGATCGCACAATCCGTCAAAAAAGAATACGAATCCAAGCAGCAGCTTGAAGAGCTTGAAACGGTCAACCAGGAACGCTCGACCCATATCGAAAAACTGCAAGCCGACCTTGAGGCCGCGCAAACGCAGCAACGTCAGATCGAGCAGCAATTAGCCGACATGCGGGTTGAATCCGGCCAGTTGCGCGAACGCCAGCAGTCGTTGAAACAAAGCCTCAGTCATTTCGACCACCAAATGCAGCAAAGCAGGGACGAAACGACGCACGCCAGAGCCGAAATCGACGAATGTGAAAAACAATCGCAACAGGCCTGCCGCGACATTCTGGAATGTGAAAGCACCGTATCCGATTCGTTTGTCGAAAAGGAAGATCGCCAAAACAACAGCCGGCAACTGCATGAACAGGTGGAATCGCTGTTGCAGCAGCAGCGGCAACACGAACACGAACTGCGTCAGAAACGCCAGGAACAATCACAATACGATGAGAAAATCAGTGAACTCAAGGTCGAGCTGGGGCAGCTCGAGGTCAAATGCCAGGACCTGGTCGAGCGGGTCCGCGACGAATTGTCCGTCGAATTGGAAGAGGCCTTCCAGCAATACGGCGAACAGGATGTGGACTGGGAGACGGTTCGCACCGAGATGACCGAGCTTCGCGGTAAAATCGAACGGCTCGGCAATGTCAACGTTGACGCCATCAAAGAGCAGGAGGAACTGGAGCAACGCAATGAATTTCTCAGTACCCAGGTCGAAGACCTCCAGCACAGCAAACATCAGCTCGAACAATTAATCGGACGGTTGAATAAAGTCAGCCGTGAAAAATTTGCGGAAACGTTCGAACAGGTGCGTCTGAACTTCCAGGAGATCTTCCGCAAACTGTTCGGCGGCGGCAAGGCCGACATTTTGATCGAAGATACGGAAGATATTCTCGAAGCCGGTATCGAGATCATGGCCAAACCACCCGGCAAGGAAACTCGCAGCATCGCCCTGCTCAGCGGCGGCGAAAAATCCATGACGGCCATCGCCCTGCTGTTCTCGGTCTTCAAAAGCAAACCCTCGCCGTTCTGCTTTCTTGACGAGGTGGATGCGGCTTTGGATGAAGCGAATAATGAGCGATTCAATCAGATCATCCGCGAATTTCAGAAGGAATCGCAATTCATCATTATTACACATGCCAAGCGAACCATGAGCATGGCGAATGTTCTATTTGGCATAACGATGCAGGTCCGCGGTGTTAGTAAAAAGATTTCCGTGAAATTTGACGGCGTTGAGGAATTTCAGGAAACAGCCGCCGCCTAACCCCCCAAAACAGACCACAAAATCGCCAAAGGCCGGTATTTACGACGGTTGACTGCTCTTTTCGGCTTTGGATTTGGTCAGTAATATGGTATAATCATTGGTATGAGCAGCAGAAGATACATCTTGTTTTGGCTTATTTTGATATTCGCGTTAACCTGCGGGGCGGATATCTTCACCCACAAAGAAACGGGTAAGATACTGCACGGCTATTTGCTGATGCCGGACGAACAGGGAAAAACCTTTGCCCAAACCACTGAAAAGGGCAAGATCGGCATCGAATCGGAGCAATGGGACATTGTGTATGACGCCAACGGGCGTGATAAGAATGTTGCTGTTTTAACGATCGAAGGCCAAATTCGTTACCAGATCGCAACCGATGCGTTTATCACCGGCTTGCATGATACCGTTAATAACGGTCCGTTGTTTATCCTGATCGAGATTGACACTCCCGGCGGCAGACTCGATCTGGCAGAACAGATGTGGGTCGCAATCTCGCAAGTACCCGTTTGTCCGGTGATCGGTTATATTAAAAGCGGTCCCCATGGCGGCGCGATTTCAGCAGGCGTGCCGATATCGCTGTCCTGCAGCAAATTGTTCATGGCCCCGGATACCGTGATCGGAGGCGCCACCGCATATATTCAAACCGAAGAAGGCCCGAAAGATTTCAAAGAAGCATTCGGCGAAACCGTCGGTGAAAAATACACGTCGATCTGGCGGGCAAAGATGGCCACCGCCGCCGAAAGCCATGGACGTTCGCCGTTGCTAGCACAGGCAATGATCGATAAGGATATCGAAGTTATTGAAGTTGTCAAAGAGAACCAGCATTTTTTCATTGATCCGGTGAATAAACAACCGGACCAGAAATTGATTAAAACGTGGAGTAAAAAAGATTTTATTTTAACCCTTACCGGCGCCGAAGCCGTTCAGTGCGGGATGGCCAACAAGGTTCTCGACTCCCGTCAGGCGGTGCTTGAGCACATGGGCGCGCCCGATGCGAACATCATAATCGACACCCATGTCGAAGAAGCGATGCGGCGGTTCGAAATAGCCCAAAACCAATTTGACCGGATTGCCCAATCATTGGATTTTAAGATAAAAGAATTTCAGGGCCGACTTGCCGTCCCGCATGCGTTACGGATCCTGCGCGAAGCGAAAAGTGATTTCAACAAACTCGTCCGTTTGTCGAAGGAATTCGAGGACCTGCCGCTGGACACCGAGGCACTTCAACAGGAACTGAACACCATCGAAACCCAAATCAAACAAATCAAAATCGAATCTCGCCGCCGCAAACGGTAAGCCAATCAGCGCTAAAATCGAAAATACAGGCAAAACGAAATAACGGGATAGATCTTGTAATCGTCGATCTCGTCCTGGATATCGCGCTGTTCGGCCGCAAGGTTCGCCTGAAAGGTCGGGTCGCCCGCCAATGTGCCGGAGCCGGTCAGTTCCGCTTTTGGCGAACCGATAAATGCCACGCCCAGATCGAGCATAAAACCGATCGTTTCTTGTTTATTCAGCGCGTTGCCCCAACCGATGCCGACATAGGGCGCAATCTCATCGAAATCAATTGCCCCGTCGATCTGACCGGCCTCGGCGGCGCTGTAGCTTTGCCCATTGATCGTGATCGACGCGTTGGATGTGGCCGACAGGTCGATATCGGTTCGATTGATCACGACCCCGCCGGAGATGTGAAAATCATCGCCGAAAGGATACCAGTCGATCAGGCCGCTATAGGCAAACAAATCCAGGCCGACATCGTAATCGATCCCGCTATAATTCTCATCAAAATCGAGACTCAGACCGGACGCCCCGATCCGGGTATTGATCCCTTCAAACAAACCGATCGTCAGATCCCCGCCGACACCCAATGTGCCCGATTTCGCCGAGATTGCCAGTCCCTCAGCGAAAGATATCGGCGCAGTCATAGTGACTATAATGCAAATTCCCGAAACGATCATTTTCGTTGAGCCCATCATTGCCTTCCTTGTTGAAATAATATGCGTTTTAGTGTACTATCCGGCACGTGTGATATTTTTTGTATATCCTTGCAAACAAGATACTTAGCTGCTACTTCAATCATGTCGGCTCAATGGGGGTTCTACTTGAAAATAAGATTGCATTAATAATAAAAGCATAATGCCATCTCGTTCAGTTCAAGCCTGTGCTGACGAACCTAAAACACCGCGTTAAAGTTGAAATGTGAATATCTTTTCGGGATTGATCAGTTTGGTTCTAACCCAGTATGCATCGCTGCTCTTTTCGATTTCGACATTTATTTGCTCGCCGTTGAGCACGACATTTTTCGCCTTGGGCTTTTTCTTATATGGGCCGACACGCAGCAGCAGTTGATCAATCGGTCTCTCAAATTCAACGCACATACTGATCTTACTATCTTTTTGGCGTTTGATGATATACCCAACATCGACGATTTTTCGCTGCCCGTTACATACAGCCAACGCCGGCCAGTTGCTGATACTTATTTCAGTCCAGCCAAACGGTATTCGCGGAACAATCTTGAGAGTTTCATCATCCGTATCATCGATCCCCAGCATGATTCGGAAGGTTTTCATATTCGCTTCCTGCTGAAAGCCATTGCCCAAGTCGCCGGTGCGAAACCACATCGTGCCGTCGGCGTTGACCTCGGCGCCTTCGGGAACGCGATAAGGATTATAATGGCGGTTATAGACCAATTTCGCCAGCCATTGCAGCATGATTTCTGCATGTTCCATTTTATCAAGCAATAATGCCGACGAAGCAACGAAGCCCTGCCCGTATCCCATGGCCGCTCCGTAATACCCAAACGGCTTATAGGTATCGACCAATCGCTGATACGTATTAAGGTTGATCGTTTCCCATTCTTCGAGCCGATCCTCTGGCAGATAACCGCGATAATCGGCGATATGCATAATCGGCGAAAGAACGGTGCTTTCGTTCGGCCAGCCCGCCCATTTGAGGGTCCAGGTCTTGCCGTATTTAGGGTCGTCGAAGATATAATTGTTTTCGATGCCTTTTTTCATCAGGGCGGCTCTTTCTCGCCAGGCCTCTGCTCGCTCATTTTGACCGATCGTCTCGGCAATTTTGGCCAATGCCAAAAGGGTATCCATACAAACGAAATCCGCGTAGATCGAATAACCGATACCCGGTGCACACTCGCTGTCGGTTCGCAAGACATCCGTTGTGCCGAAGACTTCAGGATTTTCAAACTGCCAGAGAATCCAGTCACCGGCTGCTTTGAGGTCCGGCCAGTTGTCTTTGGCCCACTTTTGAGGATCCGGCAATCTTCGCCAAAGCTGATACAGCCATACACACATCAGGCCGTGGCCGTCATTTTCAAAACACCCCACCAGCGGGATATACGAATCGGCAAAGGGATTTTGCAGCACTCGGCAGAAATGCGTTGGGATTGTTTTGCCCTTGATCTGATGCGGCTGCTCCTCCCAGACGCGGGCCAACTTAAATGACCATTCGGCACATGCCTTGCTGCGTTTGAGATAGCCCAAAAACGTCAGTTCCTGCAGGGCTCGGCCGATCCCGCGCGACCAGGCCTGATTATAATAATTCTCCACATTCTTGTTGAACGTCCCAAAGCCCTTGTATTGCCCCCAACTTGAAGCATCCTGACTCGATTCGTGATAAATACCATCCATATCGGTCTTGTCGGCCATGTCGTGGATATTGTGATTAAAAATATTGGTCAGCACCTCAGCGTATTTATCACCTTTGAAACAGGCAACCGGGCCTGTGTATCCTTCGGGAACAATCATCGGCACCGTTTGCGGAAAATTTTCAACGGTTGTATAGAGTGTTTGCTGGAGGGCATAGACCTTTTTTGCGATTTGCGATTCGGATAGATTCGGCTTCAACGGTTGGTTTTCGGCAAAGGTCATAAGATGCTCGTCAATCGCATTATGCGGAAGCGGTGTCGCATTGGCAATGCGCTTGCCGGCTTCCGCCTTGACAGAGATACCGGCGATCACCGGCACGCCCTGTTTGTCCGGTGAGTCGATAAAGTCGATAGATTCAATCTTTTGCGATTGGGTATTAATCACCGCAATGAACTGGCCATCCTGTCGCGGCTCTTTGGGGTAAAGCCTGAGCGTCTCGTCCAACAGCTTTTTGGCTTCTTTGTCCGAAGCAAATGGTTCAGGGAAATCATAATAGCGCTGACCCCACCAAAGATTCTCACCTAATACCAGCGGATAATGATCGGTGGTACGATCGGCATAATTGATCCTGATTTCACCCAGTTTGTCGCCGATAAAAAATCGCTGTGTTTTATCATTGGGTGCACGCCAGACCGGGCAGCCCTGGTCGAGCGAACTGGTCATGCCTAAAAGATACAGCCGATCGGCCTTCAAACCGGCTTCAATCCTCACCGTGTCATTTTCTACAAACACGGTTCCGCCGCTTGGTAACGAAAACGGCAGGCCGCTGTTTTCAATATACATCCCACCGGGCACTCCCTCTTCACCGGGCAGGATCAATGCCTGGAACCGGCTTTGATCCTGTGAAATATCCTTGGTAATCTCCTCGACCGGCCCCAAAGCAATCCATGCATAATAGCCTTCATCGGCCGCATCGACCGCTTCGAAATAAACCTGCTTGCCCTTGAGATCGCCGATATACCAGTATCGTGTTTTGCAAGCGGTCTTAAATGGCGCCTGGCTTTGACGGATGAGTTTGTCCGTTTCGGCATCATAGAGGTTATACACATTGCGGCGGTTCTTAAGATTTTTCTCATCCCAGTCCAGACCGTCCCACCCGCCAGTGACGAACCGCAGCAGATCACCTTTGACTGTAAATACCGGTGACTTTACCGAGCCGGTTCCGGATTCGGTCGAACGAAATCCCGATTTGTCCGGTGTCGGGTCATCGGGTAAATTAAGCGCACCGGGTTCGAACTCACCGGTCGATACCCAACCGCCCCATCCGCGATCGCGGCCGCCCCATTGCTCAATAACCTTATCGGCAAAAACAGATGTCGAAAAGAGCGTGAACCCGGTGACAAATCTAATAAAGTGATTTCGTTTCATTTTTATATGTCTTAAATCTTTGATTCCAATTGTTAGTAATCATTGTAAGACCAAAGTGGGTAAAATCAATTTGAAAAACCAGAAAAACCTGAGAAAAACGAAAAAAACAGGCCTTTTTTTGCTTGCAATCTGTCTCATGGTATGGTAGGATATATTTCAATTCGGATGACCGGCAACGGTTTTAACCTCAGCAAAGTGTCAGTCATTCCGTCCGAGATGGGGATGGTTTATCTAATATGCCCCAATCGGTTCAATATAGAAATGATGTTTTTGGGGTTCGAATGAATTTGGGAGAATAAAGGATGGATGCTTTCAGAAAAGCGAATCAAAAAGCACTACGCCATAAATTCATGTCATTGTTTTTTTGTACAATTTTCATCCTGTTCAGTTCTACAATTCTATTTGCGGCAACAGATTTTGTGGTCGATGATTTCGATACGTATATCGACACTAATGACCTGCTGAGCCATTGGGATCAATGGGACAACAATGAAACCGGTAGTGTATTATCGCTGGAGACGAATCGCGAACTTTACAGCTACAAGCATCAGGCGATGAAATACCAGTATTTCAACACATATCCGTATTGGTTCTACCGCAGTGAGGCGGACCGGGTATTTGATACGCCGCAGGATTGGACAACCGGCAATGTCAAGGCCCTGCGGCTGAAATATCTTGGCGATCCGAACGTCCAGGAATTTTTTGTCCGAGTTTCGGACGGTAATTCTTCAGCGGTACAAATTATTTCCGACCTCGATCGCCTCACCTCACCGCGATGGCAGGAGTTCAATTTCGAACTGGCGACCTTCGACGGGGTCGATCTGACCCAGGTCCGCAAGCTGACGCTCGGCGTCGGCAAACAAACCCCTACGCCGGGCGGTAAAGGGACAATCTATATCGACGAGATCGCGGCGTTCCCCAGCCGCTGCACGCCCGATCATGCCAACCCGGCCGATTACGACGGCGACTGTGACCTGGATATGTCCGATTTGAAATGGCTGGTGAATCACTGGATGGAAGAAGATTATATCGTTACAGCCGCCGATCCGGGCACCGACGGCCTTGTTACTTATTATGATTTCAACGAAACATCCGGGACAATCCTCAATGACCGTTCCGCGAACAATTATAATGGTACAGTTGACGGGGCGGGCTCGGATAACTGGGACGGCTCAGGACACATCGGGGGCTGTTTGAGCTTTGACGGCACATTCGGTGTAACGCTGCCAACCGAGGTATTCAGCGGTATGAGTGATGCGCTGACGATCTCAGTGTGGATCAATAGCGACCCGACCGAAGATGCCGGCAAGCCCGGCCTGGTTGAAATGGGCGCAGGTCAACTGCCCGGCGGTTCCATGCAATACCAATGGGATAAAACGCACTATCTGACCGGCGCCGACGATGATTTTGCCGATTCGTGGCATCATTGGGCGTTTGTCAAAGACGGTGACAATGAACTGCTGCAGATCTACCATGATGGGGTTCTGGTTGCACAGCAAGCCGATGCGAACCATATACTTGGCGATGCGGGTACGACACGATTGGGCATCTCGCCGGACGGCAGCAGTGAACCTTTCTTAGGTAAAATGGATGAGATGCGAATTTATAACCGTGCACTGGATCATATGGAAATTGTGCATCTGGCCGGTTTGGGTCAGGTCGATCAACCGCTGGCACCTGTGTTTTCGCCGGTTGACCCGAAAAATGACGGCATTATTAATTTTGCCGATTTTGCATGGGTAGCGCTGGATTGGCTGGATGAAGTGCTGTGGCCTTGATCTCAAGGTCGCTTGGAGAAAGATGGCTATATGAACCGACGTGACTTTTTAAGGAAAACATGTCAGGTTACCGCGGGCGGACTGATCGCCGGCACAACTGCACAAGCGGGCTATCTGTTGAGCAATAATGCCCTTGAATGCCGTCTCGGACCGCGGCCGCAGAATCAGTTTCCACAACTCGATCGTGTGGGAAATAATTTTTCATTCGTCCTGGTAGCCGATCCACAACTTAATATTTATCACGGTATTGGATCAGTTCCCGGGACCAGTTCGGTCCGTTACGATCAAATGATCGAAGAAATGAACACCATGCCGCGGCGACCGGACTTTGCCGTGCTTGACGGCGATCTGGTCGGCTCACCCACCAGCGCCGCAAGTTGGGACAATTTTATCGACAGTACGCTGATGATGCGGTTTTTGCCGATTCTGATCTACGGCAATCATGACGGCAATCCCGCAAGCGGCTACTACAGTACTTTCCAGGACAAGCAGGAAATCGTTAATGGCACGCGCGACTATATGTTCAGCTTTAATTGCGGTCAGTGGCACTTTGTTACGATTCCCTGTGATGTCGAAGAACCGGACGAAAACTCCATTGTCGAGTGGCTCGAACAAGATCTCTACCGTTATCGAAATAGACCAACGATGATATTCGAGCACGAGCACATGATGCCGCAGGGATTAACGCGATTAGAATGGTACACGTATCGCCGGCCATTTCGCACCGCACTATTGAACGTGATGGCCAAGTACGGCAATGTCCGCTATGTGGTCTGCGGCCATGTGCACAACGGTATCAAAACATCGGTCAAGACAGCATGGTCATGGAAAGGGATTAAATTTATCACCGCACCGACCTGTACCGCCAGCCGGCCATTCGGTGAAGGCGAAGAGTATCACGCGTTCTCCGCAGGCCTGAACCAATACAATGGCGATACCGGCGGCGGCTACTATATGGTCTTCGAGGTCGCCGACGAGGATGTCACCATAAAGGCCCGCCTGGCCAACGTCGATGCCGAATACGTGTATAACTCGGACGGCTTTCCCGAATATCTGGACCAGGAACCGTTATGGTTTAAGTCGATCTGGGATTATACGCCGACCGCATCGTTTGAAAATGGCTCGTTTGAAAACGATCTCGAGGGGTGGATGATGCCTCATAAGTATCCAAGTAATGATCCTGTTTCGCAGCGGTTTAAATGGGCGATCGATAAGAATTTAAGTCGCGACGGAGGCAAAAGTCTTTACATGTGGATTCGTGAAGGCGGTGAAAATTGGGCGAACACAGAATATTTACAATTCTATCAATGGGTCCAATCCCCTGCCAATCCCCTGCTGAAATTCAGTTATTATCTGGACCGCGATGGCATTGGGGGCGGCTGTTATGCCCGTGTATATGCATGCAATGATACCGAAATGAAGCATATGTTCCTGCTTGATTGGAATGCTACGGATAATGATAAATACTGGAATCGCGATGCCTCCCGCAATGGCGGTTATGAGATACGGACCGACGGTCGTCAGGAATCCAATACATGGTATATGACTCTGGGGCAGCAGCAGAAGGCGATGTTCTGGACACTGCCGGAAACACTTGACACCTGGCATGATGTCACACTCAATATGCCGCAGGTTTACGATGCACTGAAAGGCAGCGGCGCATGGCCGGCGTTAGGGGTTACACGGCTGTTTGTTTCGGTTCATTGCTGGACCAATAAATATTCAGGATCGATGAATGATACCTGGGTTGATGCATTTTCGCTCAGTGAAGCGGCCGGTGAATTATCCAATGTTGACGGTACACCCCTGGCGACAGATAACAGTGTCTGGCAGACTCAATATGGAGGAAACTGGGCTTAATTGATAACAGATATTAACGCTTAATAGTGGAAATCCAATGATGAATCGACGCGACTTTTTGAGAAAAACATGTCAGGTTACCGCGGGCGGACTGATCGCCGGCAGTACCGCACAAGCGGGCTATCTGCTGGGCAATAATGCCCTTGAATGCCGGCTTGGCCCGCGGCCGCGTAACCAGTTTCCGCAACTCGACCGGGTGGGGGATAATTTCTCATTCGTCCTTGTGGCCGATCCGCAATTAGAGAGTTGGAGTGGACTTGGGTCAGTTGGCGGGACCAGTTCGGTCCGTTACGACCAGATGATTGAAGAGATGAATCACATGCCGCGTCGGCCGGATTTCGCAATCCTTGACGGCGATCTCGTCAATACGCCGACCAGTGGCCCAAGCTGGGACAATTTTATCGACAGCACATTAATGATGCGATTTCTGCCGATCCTGGTTTACGGTAACCACGACGGTAATAAAAACAGCGGATTTTATGCGACGTTTCAGGATAAGCAGGAACTGGTCAACGGGACGCGCGATTATACGTTCAGCTTTAATTGCGGCAAGTGGCATTTTGCAACAATCCCCTGTGATGTCGCAGATGCAGATGAACAGGGAATCGTGGACTGGCTCGAACACGATTTGTATCTGAACCGAAACCGGCCGACCATGGTGTTTGAGCATGAGCATTTTATGCCGCAGGGCATCACGCAGCTTGAATGGTACACGTATCGCCGGCCGTTTCGCACGGCACTGTTAAATGCAATGGCTAAATACGGCAATGTCCGATACGTCGTCTGCGGCCACGTGCATAACGGGATTCAGACATCCGTTAAGACCGCCTGGACATGGAAAGGGATCAAATTCATCACGGCTCCGACCTGTACCGCCAGCCGGCCGTTCGGCGAGGAATACCCGGAATTTGCCGCCGGCCTGGATCAGCATAACGGTGATACCGGCGGCGGGTACTATATGATTTTCGAAGTGGCCGACGAGGACGTCACCATCAAGGCCCGCCTGGCCAATATCGATGCCGAATACATCTATGACCCGAACAGCTTCCCCGAATACGTGGACCAGGAGCCGTTCTGGTTCGAGTCGATCTGGGATTATACCCCGACCGCTTCGCTGCAGAACGGTTCGTTTGAGAACGATATCGACGGCTGGATAAAGCCGTATAAATATCCCGGGGACGATCCGCCGACGTTCTGGCAGATCGACACGACAAAAAGCCGTGACGGCGGCAAGAGCCTGTATATGCGCACCAAAGAGGCCGGTCAGAACTGGGCCAATGCCGAAACGCTTCAATTTTTCCAGTGGATTCAGTCGCCGGCCAATCCGCTTTTGAAATTCAGCTATTATCTGGATACCGACGGTATCGGCGGGGGTTGTTATGTCCGCGTGTATGCATGCAGCAATACGGAAATGAAACACATGTTCCTGCTGGACTGGAATGCGACCGATGACGAGAAATACTGGAACCGCAATGCTTCCCGAAACGGCGGCTACGAACTGCGGGCCGACGGTAAACGCGAACATGCGGCCTGGTACATCCGGCTGGGCCGCGATCAGCAACGGGCCATGTTCTGGACATTGCCCGATACACGCGATACATGGCATGATGTCACGCTGAATATGCAGCAGGTTTACGATGCCTTGAAAGGCAGCGGCGCATGGTCGGCGTTAGGGGTTACACGGCTGTTTGTTTCGGTTCACTGCTGGACGCTGGAGTTTGTCGGCTCAATCAATGACGGCTGGGTCGATGCCTTTTCACTGGGTGAGGCCGCGGGTGAAACATCCAATGTCGATGGCACACCGCTGGTAACCGATACCAGTGTCTGGGTTACGATGTTTGGCAAAGAACAGGATTAGCACGGACTCTGAACAACTTTTATTCAACTGGAATCAGGACTTCATTACGTCGAAGGAAAAACAACTGAAACGGCGGGTCATACCGGGCAAAAATATCCTCGCCGGTAACCGTCAGGTTTTTCTGCTGAATATATTCCATGAGCTTCGCTTTATGGGCTTCATAGCGTTTTTTGCTCCACGTCCCCGAATAGCGAATGGCGGCCATTTTTTGGCCGGGGATCTCTTTTAATTCAACTCGCTGGTCAGTCGGTTCCGGCAGTGTTTGCATCGTGTATTTTGACGGCATCACAAAGGTAATGATCCACTGATCGCCGCTTTTCTGCTGGGAAACCGGCACCGTCATTGCAATCTTTTCGGAGACCGCTTGCTGGTTCACCGGGGCTGTCATCGCGATCGATTCTTTGGTGCGATTTTTGCCGCTGATATATCCGAATAACCGGTTAAAGGCCATATTGCCGGCATCATCAAATGAGGCATCGACGACGGTCTGGGCAACAATCGTCGGCTCATATTGACGAATTTCAATATCGCCCTGCTTTTCGAGTACGGTATAGGCAGGTTGTTCGTAGCGG
>CAZFDE010000057.1:0-16921 GCA_964517795.1 uncultured Pirellulales bacterium
CTTAACCCATCGCGCAAGTCTTTTTTATAAATTTTTATGAAATATTCGGGTTAGATATTCCGTATCATATTTTTAATAATGAAGTTATATTTATTGTGTTCGCCTCGCACAGCATTGCAGCCATCTGCTGCGAAGCAAAAAAGAGTAGGTTTAATAATTTGACTAGTCGTCAAGATACCAGGATGTGTCTTCGGTATCCCAGTAAAGTTCAAAGTAGTCTTTGTCATAATTGCCTATCTTTAACAAAAAATCGCTGCTGTCTTGGTTGGGTTGATATGTCCACCCTCCGTATCGCCAATTGAGCCCTTTGAGATTCAATTGATCAAGTGATTGCGGATATTGGTTTTGCTCGGCTTTATATTGCTCAATCGCTTCGACGATTTCTGAGCCTTCATCCAGGAGTTTATTATGCGGCGGATACGGTTCAAAGATGAACCAAATCATAAGAAATGTTACAAGGGTAATAACAAAGATAAACACGGCACGATACCGTTTCAGGCAGATTGACGATAAAACAATCGCAGTTATGAAACTAAAGGCAAAAATTATTGTTATGAGCCATGTGTATCTACAGAACAAAGAAGTGGTGATAATAATCAATATAAAAAATACAGTTCCGAACCAGCAAGCGATGGTGAAAAGAAATCTAATGAGTTTAACCGAAAAAGATGGTTCGGGAATTTTTTCCGAATCAGTTGCTTTGCTGGACATTTTTCGTTGATAACGGCTAAGCCATGTTTCGTGGATGAGCATCAATATTAATAAACCGGCTAAACCGCCAAAGACAAATGGCGAGGGTAAAAAAAGAGCAACGGGCAACAATATAAATAGAGGTGGCAATATACGATATTGCGACATTTTCAATACTAACGGATAGGAGAATGTTGCTTGACCGGATAGCATTTCGGGGTATTTGCGTATGTATAGAAATGTTAGAATCATGTTTATATGGTTTGCTATAATAACGCAGTATATCGTAATTATCATTCCAAAGATCATCGCTGCATAAAATGGGTCAAAACTTACCGGGTGAAGATTTACAAACAGTGCGATTCCAATAAGAATCAGAACCCCAGTAAGGTGACGCCAACTAAGAAATCGCCGTTTGTTGATATCGGATTGTAAAATAGGATTAAGTTCATATTGCTCGGATTGAATATGTTTACTGTAATATTTTGAGTACAAATGATAGCCCAGTATCGTCAAATAATAATCCACAATCATCAGAACCGGAATCAGAAACGCCAAAGGATATTTCATCAGTATTCCTTTCAAAGATCACTCTTTTTGATTTTTCATAACGCAGAGGGGGTCGCCGAGGAGGTTGTACATGAGGACTTCGTTTCTGGCCAGCGATGGCTCGGCCATCGTGGGGTCGAGGCGCGGCGGTGCGGCCCCGATCAGCGATTCGGCAAATTTATCGCCTTGGGCCATTTCCTTCAACGTGCCGTCTGCCATGTCAAAAATATTTTGCTGTAAATGCAGCGCGAAATCGCCAACCGTCTTAGGCCGCTCGGTGATCCCTTTGAGCATTGCCCGGGTGATAAAGTAATTGGTCAGCGGATTGGTCGGCCCGCTTGCGGCAATGACGGCGGCAGGGCCGTGTTCGAGCCCGCTGAATGTTTCGGCCAGCGAAGGACCGGCTGTCTCGTTGGTATCGAACCGCCCGCTGTCACAGCCGATCAAAACCAGGGGTCCTGTTCGCATCTCGCTGGAGAAGTTAGCCAGATCCTCGACCGCCAAAAAGATCTCCCGGCCTTGATAAACGGCCGGTGTAACATGTCGCCATGAGCCGTGCGCGGAAATCACATTGAGCATGGCGGGGCGGCGAAGCTGCTCGAGAAATAGCGATGGCTGCTCGGCGATATTTCCGGCGTAGATCGAATTGACATCGCCGCAAAGCACGACCGGCTCGATCCAGTCGGGAATCATCGCGAGATAATGCCGGACGATCCGGTCGATCTGGGGCATATATCCCTTCGCACCGGCCCAGATGACCGCGCGGTACCAGCCGCCGGTCGCCGGCTGTTTTTCGTAGGCGATGATTTTTCGGATTTGCTTTTGCAATTGGCCCTTGGTACGTACCGCCAACCGTCCGACGGCAATGTCGGCTCGGCCGTCACCGTCGATATCACCATACGGGATATCGCTGATGTATGAGACCTTTTTCTTTTTGTTGATATATGTTTCGAACGAGTGTTCAACCGAGGGCATATGCCATTGGCTTTTGCGCAATGGTTCATCGCCGGCGAAATCGCCGATGATCAGGATGCCGACCACCGGCTCAGATGCGTTCGCAGCCCTTTGCGTAATCCATTGCGTAACTTCGTTAGCATCCGGCGGATCGAGCCAGTCTTTGACCGTGAGGCGATAGCCCTGTCGCTGGCGAAAGAGAATCCACGGCCGCAGCTTCGATTTGAAGATGCTTCGCGTGAGAACCAGAACCCGGCCCTCGTTTTTTTCGGCGGTGATCTTCACTGTTGGTCGCAGCAAAATCGTCATCGCAATCGGGATACATAATAACACCGCCAGAACGAGTATGCCTTTTTTACGCCAGCGGACAATCGCCATCAGACCCAGTGCGATCGCGAACAGAAAAATGCAGATTACCTGATAGACCCGAAGCCCCGCGATCAGTTCCGGACCGGGATTGTCCCCCCGGAAAAATTCACTGGCGAAGCGATGGATCGATAACAGCAGGATATAGCCGGGATACAGATACGGCCGCAGCTTTTTATTCGGCCACAGCGACTGCAATAGGATCAGCGAGATCAATTCGCCCAGAATACTGTACAGCGGGGCCGGATGAACTTTGCAGCCGAGGTACTTGGAGTAAATCGCCCATGGGACAGTCGCCGGTGCGCCGTAGCAGCAGCCCGCGACCAGGCACCCCATCCGCGCGATCCCGTGGGCCAGGGCCAGGCCGCTGCCGCAGCCGCCGAGATTGCTCCAGATCGGCTGCTTCGATAGTTTCAAAACCAGGCTGATACCGAGCAATCCCCCCAGTGGCGCGCCCAGCCATGTACCGGTATCCTGCCAGAAGGCCAGTGCCAGCGGCAGGTTTTCGGTGAAGATCCACGGGCTGAAAATCGCCAGCCATAGCAGCCGTGTAGCGATCATACCGAAATAGATGCCGACAGTGATTGCAATCACGGCAATGGGGAATGCACAGTGGTTTTTGACCATATTCCGGACGCACAGCGCACTGCCGAGGATAAACCCCAGCCCGCCCCAGAACCAGTAATCGCCGAATATGCTCAAGATAGATTGTTCCATTCGATCATCACTCCGATCGCGGCGTGAACCAGTATGGCCCAGCCGATCCCTTTCGTTCGATACGTGACCCACCCGAACAGCAGACCCAGCGCGAACACGGCCGCTAGAAAACCGGCTGGATTAAGTAAAAACGCGCCCAGATGGAAATGAAATGCGGCATAGATCGCCGCCGAAAAGAAGATCCCGCCCACCGCGCCGAATCGCCGGACCGCGGCCGACTGGATAATACCCCGGTGGACGGCCTCTTCGGTGATCGCGGTAATAAACGATTTGGCAAGCGCAAAGAGCAGAAATACCGAGAAAACAGTTTTTGAATGGTGCTGTCCAATGACCAGCGTGTAGATCGCCAGGATCCAGTACAGGACCGCCACCGCAGACAGTGCCATTTTCGTGCGCGATGGATACAGCCCGAACCGCCACGAACCGAATCGGCATTGATCGGTCAATCCGGTTTTGTAAATCGCGGCCAAGACCACCGCCAGCACCGTCAGTGACATGATAATATGATAATAGGTCAGTTTCAGGTATTCGCGGAGCGTCTCGGCATGCGCCAGCGGCCAGCGGACCCAACCGAAATACCGCATCAGGTTGAATACCCAGAATCCCAGCCCCAGCGCCGCCAGCACTCCGGCAATTAAAAATCGCTGCTTATGCACCGATCCGGTCGGCAGGGCGATCACGACCATACCCGGCGCCAGAATGATCAAGGATAGCAGAATATGCGATAGCGTTGTGCCCGCGTGGGTGTTGAGATGGATAAACAGCAAAAAAGCGGCGATATGAATGACCGCCTCAATTAGTTGAGTTGTCCCGTTTTTTCGCAGCAAAAGCAATTTCCCGAAATAGGGGACGTTTACCTTTTTTCATGCGTAGAGAGCGGTAAACATCCTGTGTTTATGATCTGAAATTTCATATCCGTATCGAATGACTGCGTTCGGATAAACGGTTGGGCCTCGATGATCGTTTTGATCTCGTTACCGATCCGGGCGGCGCCCTGTTCGCCGAGGATCTTTGGCGCAATATAAACAATCAGCTCGTCCGCCAGTCCGGCATTGATAAAGGCGTCGATCAGTTTCGGGCCCGGTTCGATCAATACATGCTGAACATCTCGTTGGGCGAGCACATCGATCATGTAATGCAGGTTCAGAACTGTGCTCGGTTGCGGGTCGACGGCGATCTCGATGCCGCGGCCCTGGAGCAGCTTGACCTTTTCGATCTCGGTTTCCACGGCCGCCTGGCCCGCGATGATCAATACGGGCGATTTTTTAGCTGTTTGAATAAACTGTGACTCGATTGGGGTTCGCAGTTGCCGGTCCAGAACAACGCGCAGCGGCTTTTTACCGCCGGCCGGTCGCGGCAGCAGCAGCGGATCGTCGGCAATGACGGTATTGATCCCGACGGTGATCGCCTGGCACCGGCGGCGAAGCTGCTGAACATCCTTTCGGCTCTGCGGATTTGAGATCCAGCGGTGCCGCTCGTTTTGGTCTTTATAAGTCAGAAAGCCGTCGATACTCTGTGCCCATTTCAGCGTGACCCATGGCTTGCCGGTTAAAGCGAACGTGTAGAATGGTGCGTTGAGGATCACGGCCTGTGATTCACAGACACCCACGGTCGTTTCGATGCCGGCCTGGCGAAGTTTTTCGATGCTTTTACCGGCAACTTTCTCTGTGGGATCGGTCGCAGCGATAACCACCCGCGCGAATCCGGCCGCGATCACCGCATCGACACACGGGCCGGTCTTGCCGTGATGGCAGCAGGGTTCTAATGTCACATACAGTGTTGCCCCGGCTGCGGAACCGCTTTTCTTTCGGCAGTCCTCGATTGCGTTGATTTCGGCGTGCGGGCCGCCGAATTTCTTATGATAGCCTTTGCCGATGATCGTGCCGTCTTTGACAATCACTGCGCCGACGGCCGGGTTCGGCTCGACTTTGCCGAGCCCCTTGGCCGCCAGGGCCAAGGCCTTTTGCATAAATTTTTCATCGGTCGATAATTTTTCCATGCTATTTGCCGATCATTTTAAGAAATTCGTCTTCGTCGATCACCGCAACGCCCAGCTTTTGGGCCTTGTCGCGTTTACTGCCGGCCTTGTCCCCGGCCAGCACGAAATCGGTTTTCTTGCTGACACTCGAGGCCGTCTTGCCGCCATTGTCCTTGATTGTCTGCTCGATCTGCTGGCGTGTGAAATTGTTCAGCGTGCCGGTAACGACAATCGTTTTGCCCGCCAAAGCCTCGCCGATCTGTTTCTTTTCTTGCGTTGTGTTGAGTCCCGCGTCCTTGAGGGCGTTGATGATATCGAGATTTTTTTTATTGCGAAAGAATTCATGGACACTCTCAGCCATCTTCGGGCCGATCTGATCGATCGCCGACAGCGTTTCGATATCCGCGGCCATCAGCTCATCCAGCGATCCAAAATGATCCGCCAGAATTTGCGCGGATTGGCCGCCGATATGGCGAATGCCCAAGGCCGCGATCAATCGCCACAGCGGCTGGTGCTTGCTTTGTTCGATCGATTCGATCACATTCGATGCGCTTTTGTCGCCCATCCGTTCGAGCGCGGCAAGTTGATCCCGGGTCAGCTTATAGATATCGGCGACACTGGTCACCAGGTTCTTTTCGGCAAGCTGCTCCAGCAGGGCGGCACCTAAGCGGTCGATATCCATTTGCCCGCGGCCGACAAAATATTTGAGCCGCTCTAAGAGCATCTGCGAACAATTTTTGTTCTGGCAGCGCAGATACACGCCGTTTTCATCTTTTTTGACCGGCCCGCCGCAATTGGGGCATTTCGTCGGGATACTGAAAGCTTGGGCCGAGGCGGGGCGTTTTTCGGTCTTGACCGCGATGATTTGCGGGATGATCTCGCCGGCCTTTTCGATAATCACCGTATCGCCCACGCGGACATCGAGCCGCTGCAGCTCGTCGAAATTATGCAGACTGGCGCGCTTGACGGTCGTGCCGGCTAATTGCACCGGGGTCAGGTTCGCCACCGGCGTCAGGATCGCGCTTTTGCCGACCTGCACGTCGATGGATTCGATGATCGTCTCGGCCTGCTCGGCGGCGAATTTATAGGAGATACACCACCGCGGCGCCCGGCCGGTCGAGCCGAGAATATCCCGTTGGTCGAACCGGTTGACTTTGATCACCATCCCGTCGATCTGGTAATCCAGATCGTTCTTTTTGTCCTCCCACCCCAGACAGATATTGATCGTTTCGTCGATGTCTTTGGCTTTTTGGATATTCGGATTGACCGGCAGACCCAGTTTTTTGAAATGGGCGAGCATCTCGAAATGCGTCTCGGCGATCGGCTCGGAAACCTCGCCGCTGGAATAGGCGAAGAACGACAGGTTGCGCTGTGCGGTGATCTTGGCATCCAGCAGTTTTAATGAGCCGGCCGCTGCGTTTCGCGGATTGGCAAAAGGATTCTCGCCATCTTTTTCGCGTTGCTGATTCAGTGTCAAAAAGGATCGCGTTGGCATGAAAACCTCGCCGCGGACCTCGAGAATATCTGGGATCGCCGTATTTTTCATCAATACCAGCGGCACCGCGCGAATCGTCTTGACATTCGAGGTTACATCGTCGCCGGTGCGGCCGTCGCCGCGGGTCGCCGCCGTCACCAGTCGGCCGTTCTCGTATCGTAAGCTGATGGCTAAGCCATCGATCTTCAACTCGATAACATAGTCATAATCGCTGTGGCCGAGCTGTTTTTGCACCCGCTGATCGAACGCCCGAAGCTCATCGGGATTGTAGGTATTGTCCATGCTGAGCATGGGCACCGCGTGGCGGATCTGGCCGAAGCCCTCGGCGGGACGCTCCGAGACCCGCTGGGTCGGCGAGTCGGCCGTGATCAGTTCGGGATGCGCTCGCTCAATTTCTTTGAGCTGTGCAAACAGCCGATCATACTGCTGATCCGATATCTGCGGGCGATGCTCGACATAATACAACACATCATGCCGACGAATCTCGTCCCGCAATGCTTTAATTTCCTGTTGAACCGATTGTCCCATGCCAACGATTTTATGGCGTTTATGAGGCTTTTGCAAGCGTATTGAATCAATCAAATTGCAGTTTGGTCTTTTTGGCGAAGGCGATAAAGGCCCCCATGAGAAATCCGGCGATATGGGCATACCATGCGATATGTGCCGAGGGGGCGCCTTGGTTTTCCTGGATCACCGCGACCAGTTGGAAGATGAACCAGCCGCCCAGATAGATCAACACGGGCAGCTCGAACGTCCGCCAGAACATCAACAGCCGCACTTTCGCATACGGGTAGTAGATCAGATACGCGCCCATGATCCCGGAGATCGCACCGCTTGCCCCGACAACCGGAACCTCGGCCCCGAGATTGAACAGCCCGTGCACAATATTCGCAAAAAGCCCGCACCATAAAAACACAAAGAAATACCCGACATGTGAAAAAGTATCCTCGACGTTATCGCCGAACAGCCACAAGAACAGCATATTACCCGCCAGGTGGATAATCCCGGCGTGCATAAAGATCGAGGTCAGCAGTCCGATACTGAAAAAATTCGCCGGCACAAAGCCCAGGGCAGGGATCGCTTGCATCGAATCGGTGAACGCAAACAGACTAAACAGCGCACAGCAAATCGCAATCAGCCCGATCGTCACGATCGGGCGTCGCCGGCATTCAATATCGTCACCGACCGGGATGCAAATAATATGCGGCACGAACACCAGCCAGCCCAGCGACCGGTCCAGCTCGGCCTGCGGATCATAGACCGCTGTGGCATCCAGCAGCACCCGCGCCGCGGCCGCACTGTCGGGATCGTATTTCAAATAGCTCGCGATCTGTCGAATCTCTTTGGCGTTCGCCCAGATACCGCCGCAATTTTCGCAGCGGTCCACGAAAACGTTTGAGTCGTAGGCGTAATTGATCTTCTTCATTCCCAGATCACATTTCGGGCACTTGCGGACGGTCTCGTCAATATCGTATCGGGTCTTGACCTCACGCCGGTGATAAAGTTTGATCTTTTGGGGTTTGATATCGCTTCGGCTCAGGATATGATGCGTAAAGTCCGCCAGTTCCCCTTTGTCGAACCAGATACTCCCGCACGGGGCACAGTAATCCACGACCACACCGTGGCTTTCTTTCTGCAAAAGAGCTTGGCCGCACACCGGACATCGCATGCCCATAAGATAAGCCGAATTCGGCCAAAATGCAATACCGGCGTATTTTGAATATTTTACTTGTGTCCGAACCGGTCAACGCGTATAATCGTATTCGTATCAAATGCTCGTAAAGCGAACGGCCTGCAGATGCTGGTATCTGCACAACCCTTTGTCTTGATAGCATCTCTTTACTATGTGTATAAATGTGCTTATGACGAAATAAGCAGCGAATATCAACCTTATTTAGGAAACGATCATGAAATTGTACGTCGGTAACATCCCGGCCGAGCTCTCCAAAGACGACCTCAAGACCTTTTTTGAACAATACGGCGAAGTACGGGACGCCAATATTATTTGCGACAAGCAAACCGGCATGTCCCGCGGCTACGGCTTTGTGGAGCTGAACAGCGAAGATACCCCCGATGAAGTTATCGAACAGGCCAATGGCGCTGTGATGGGTGAAAATACCATCAAAGTTGCCCCGGCCAAGGGCAAATCCAAACGCGGCGGTGGCGGATTCTCCGGCCGCGGTCGCGGCATGGGCGGCCCGCGCGGTCAGCGCGGCGGCGGCGGTAATCGCCGATTCGGTTCCGGTTCCGGCGGCTCACGAGGACGCTCCAACCGCGGCCCAAAACGCGAGGTCAACGGCAACCGATAAAACCGAAGTACGGGGCGGGCCGTTCCTACCGAAAAATTAAATTGCGCTAAATGTCGTACCGTTGCGCCTGATTGAAAGATTCCCGCGCGTAGCGTACACCCTGAACAATGGTTTGCAGTTGCAGTTTGATCAGGCGGTCCAGTTCGCTGCCGGTTTTGTAATTTGCCTGTGCGATAAAATCCACCCGCTTGGCTTTCAAGAGTTCCCGGCAGGTTTTTTTTGCCCGGGTGTCCCGCGACTTATAGACCGCGATCGCATAGCCGCCGTTTTTCTTGATGACTGTCATGCAGGGCACATCGGTCAGCCCGTCGCCGATATAGAGGATATTCTCGAAGGGCACCGGACGCTGCTGCGGCGGCATGTACAGGTTAATGCTCTCGCTGAGCTTTTCCTTGCCCTTGTTGATCCGGAAGATGAACTGCGTCTTCAAGGTATCGTTGACGATGACGTTGGGGAATGTGGCTGCCCCGTACTCATCGTAATAGTATTGCGAGGCGAAGACCTTGTAGAAATATTTCGAGACGGCCGCCCCGCAGATGATCTCTTTCAATCCCGCCGAGATGATATAGTGCCGCAGCTCGATCGCCGGGTCGAGCTTGCGGACGTAGGCGTTTATGCGGGCGAAATACGGCTGCACGCCTGGGAAATATTTGATCTTCGTGGCCAGCTTGGCGAGCTTTTCAGCCGTCACCGGATATCGGGCCGACTTGGATTTCTCGATCATCAGTCGCATATAGGTCGCGATATCCTCGCCGTTGTACTGGGCGGCTTGGCGGTTCACCTCGTTCCAGAATTGGCTGCCCTGATGGATGCCGATCTGCGGCAGGATCGTATATTCCTGCATCGGCTGCGGCGTCAGCGTCCCGTCGAAATCGTACACGATCGCCACCACATTATGCCTGAATGTCTTCGCCATACATCTATCCTTTAGGTTCATACGCCTCGCATTCGAATGTATCTTCACCCTGCTGGTCCGCACGGGTCAGGTTGCACAGAATTTCCTCTTCCTCGTCAAGACCATCTCGTTTGCGGCTAACACACAAATCCGGCTTCGCGATCAAATCCGGATTAAATGGTGTGCCGTCATCATTCATATAATGCGATTGATAGTCTTTCATTTGAATTTTTCGCCTTCCGAATCAAACCATGTAGCCAACCACCGATGGTTGCAAAAATCCAGGCAAGCAGCCACCCTTTTACGAATCCGGCTTTCTAATATCTTATGCCGCCATATCTGATCTGCAAGTGAAATTTTAAACTTACCGCAGAGTTCACCGAGCGACAGAGAAATTCCCTGGATAGGATGGGCATTTTATTGCCCTTGCGGATTAAAAAACAGCCACGAGCGCCATGCTTTCAACACTCTACTGTCTATTTTCTGCGGCCAACGACCGCACCCGAAGGGCCTTTTACCTCGACATCGTTTCAAGATGGCGGGCCACAGTTTTGACTTTTCACGTTTTACTTTCTACCTCTCAAACTGACCGCCGGCCAATACCTTTATGGCCAAAAAACCATGTCGACTGAAAAATAAGGTACAGATTTCAGGCGAACAACTTCGGCTAATCGAAAGCAACAGTTTACATGAACAGGTTAGCGGCAAGATTTCGGGACAAAAAAACAACAGTCGCCCTCCTCCGGAGCGACTGCGTCTTATGATAAAACAAAACCGGCTTAATTCAGGTCTATGCCGGCTTTGTATTTTCATTAAGTAGGGCGGACTCATCCTCCTCCAAGAGTCGTTTTTGGATGTCCGCCCGACACTTTGCGAGCCATTTAGGCAATGATACATAAGTGCAAAAATGGTGCCAAACGACCGATAAATCCGAATTTCGTAAAGGCAATAATATTAAGCGGCGATCACAATTGACTTTAAGCGTTTGGTTTGTTCTATTTTTAATGATTACTTAAATGTCATATATTAACACTGTGTTGATATAGGAAAACATGGAGTAGCGGAATACTATTGTACATCTTCAATTTAGAGATGTTTTAGCAAATTCAAAAGCAAAATTCATAAAAATGTTTAATATTATAAACACGATGTGGTGAAAAAAATATACATCAATTCCTATAATGTTTTTAAAAATGAAAAGCAGGAAAATACATTATCGGACTTTTTTTAAGGATTTTCCTTAATGAATTTTGCCCAGCAGATTCGGTTTTCCCATCGGCAGAGCCATTTTTTATAGAGTAGAATCTCGCCGGACGGGGCCTGGTCGATCTGAAAAATGCTGTTTTTTCGCCAATCCATAATTTCCTGGGCATAATTTGGGATTTGAGGCGTATTGAATGAAATCGGCCTTTGCTCATTCGGATCGGTTTGGAGATTGAATTGTGTAACCATCTCGGAGATCGGATTAAAAATATATTTGCGATTTTGGATCAATACCCCGGCCGGACTTTGCAAAAACCAACCGGAAAAATAGATTTTCCGTTCGTTATGGCGCTGCGCGAACAGGTCGATTCCGTCAAAATGGTTTGCATCAAGATCAAATCCAAGCAAACCCAGCACCGTCGGTGTAAGATCGATACTGGCGGCCGCAATATCTTTTGCAGGAGTTTGGATCCGATCCGGCACACGAAGATAAAACGGAATTCGGATCGCTTCGTTAAAGACATTGCGTTCATGCCCCCATGAACCGTGTTCGCCAAACGCTTCGCCGTGATCACCGATTACAATGAACACCGTATTATCCGTAAAATCCGATGTTTCCAGCATCCGGTTGAATTCGGCAATAAACGAATCGGTATAGCGAATGGCCTGGCGATAACGGTCGGCCTGTTCCTTGGCCGGCGCTTCGAACCATTCGGGTACCACATACGGATCATGCGTAACCGAGCAAAGATAGGTAAGCAAAAACGGTTTTTGATCTTTGCTAATCCACCGGCGAACACGATCGAGCATCGCAAACTCATCACAGCCGAGATAACCCACGAAATGATTCGGATCGTCGAGATGATCTCGGCTCACGAACGTATCGAACCCGAGATTATGGACTAATGCGGGCCGGGCCTCAAAATTACCCTTGGCGGACTGAAAGAATGCCGTACGGTAGCCCGCCGATTTAAGAATCGTCGCCAGGCTCGCATAAGGCTTTCGGGCAGGCACAGCCTCGGCGATGTCCGGTGAGACCGATGGAAAGCAGCCGGTATGCAGGCTGAAGAGCATTTTCGTCGTATGCGTCAGGTTGCAGTACGTTCGAGGAAAACAGATTCCCTCTTTTGCCAGTTTGGCCAAAAATGGAGTGTCGAGATTATTGGGATCAGCCAGTGAGGTGTATTGATACTGCACCCCTTCGAGGACGATGATCACTACATGATATGGTTTTCGGGTATGTTGCTGCGGCGGATCGATCTGGTCAAAGGCCGGGATGACTCTGGCCGGATTTTCGAATACCGTTTCAGATATCCCATTTTCCCGGCCGCGGAAGAGGGTCTCAAAGGCCTTGATGTGGGCATTGAAGGATAAACCGGTGCCGTCGCTCGTGTCGTATGTATTGCTGATGCCGATTCCGATCAGCGAGATCAGGATGATGCCCAAAGTCACGAAGACACGTATCGTGAGGCGGTGTTTGTTATGGTCGGGCAGTTGCGGCCGAGCCAGTACCGAAACGAAAAACGCCAGAGCGATTGCACTGGGACCGAAAAGAAAAACAGATGCGATCGGCATTTTAACGATGTTGCCGCCGACAAAGCTCAATGCGTTCAGCGGATCGCGAATAAACGGCAGCAGCACGACCGGCAGGATCTGCGTACCGGTACGAATGATCCAGCCGGCGTTCATCACCGACCATGTGCAGCATATCGCTGCGATCACCGTAACGATCCGGACGATGCGGCGACTGGCAAAGGCAAAACAGATCAGTACCAGAATAATCTCGACGGTCAACAGAAAGGCAATATCGGCAAGGATACAGCGCAGGAAAAGCCTTAATAGGTCACTTCGCAGGCAATGATAGAACTTTGCGGACAATACCGCCAATAACGCACCGAACATAAGAAGGCTGTATGCCCGCGGTGCGGCGGCACGATATATCTTTTTCAAAACTGACCATGCGGCATTGGGTTTTGTATGTCGGTTTTGTTCCATGAAAGACAGACCTTACCGCGCGGCATATCGATCCTCAAGAGAAATTTCAATTAAGGCTCATCTTCAGAAAGCTCAGCACATCGGCGGCAGTGCGGCTTTTCTGAGCGATATTGATCTTGCGGCGGATCTTTTTCAATTGCGGGTCGTTGGGATTGATTTTCAATGCCTGGTCAATGCGCTGGGAAGCCGGCGCATATTGGTGACGTGCCAGGTACACGATCGCGCTGTCTTTGAGACTCTCGGCATGCTCGGGCTGCAGTTGCAGCGCATGGTCAAAGAAATCGGCCGCATCCTCCAGTTTATTGTCGATCGCATGCATCAGGCCGAGATAATAATAGGCATCGGCATGATGCGGATCGATGTCAAAGGCCTTGAGGAAGCAATTGGCGGCATAATCGAGTTCTCCGATTTGCAGGAACATCGTTCCCAGCGAAATGCACACATCGGCGTCTTCGATTCCCTGCTGCAGCTCGGCCACCAAATAGGCCCGGGCTTTTTGGAAATGATCGCGTTTGATCGCCAGTTGGGCGAGGCGAAAATACGGCCCGGTGATATCGTCGTCGATCTTCAGGGCGTCATTATACATCTGGACGGCCTTTTGAATCTGGTTCGCCGCCAGAAAGATTTCACCCAGGTAGAAATGGGCCGGGGCATGTTCGGGCTGCAGTTCGATAATCCGGTTGAATTTTTCTTTGGCCGATTCGATATCGCCCATCTGTAATTGCAGCAGACCGAATTCGAGAATCACATCCACATCGCCGGGATTGCGGCGAATCTCATAGAGGAAATGGTCCCTGGCCTTATCGTGTTGGCCGTCTGACCAATAAGCCTGGGCGATGCGGAAGTTGATCTGCGGATGGATCGGCTCGAGTTCGGCGGTCCGCATCCAGCAGCCGAGGGCCTTTTTGTACCGCCCGCGAATGAACAGGCTGTTGCCGATATTGTAATAGCACAGGGCGCAGTCCGGTTCGATCTGCTGAGCAAGATAGAACATCTGCTCGGCGACATCGTGCTGCTCCATTTCGGTATAGGTGATGATCCGGTTGCAGTAGCAGGGCTCAAACTGCGGATCGAGCTTTTCGATCTGCTCGAATACGTCCAGGGCCTTATCGTAAAAACCCGCTCGCGTGTAATCGACGGCCAGCGAGTTCATGATCTCCAGATCCTGGGGGTTGTGATCCATCGCGGTTTCATACGCTTCGATGGCCTCATTAAATCGACCGAGGGCATCGAGCGCCAATGCCTTGTTGAAATGCCATGCGGTATTGGCCGGATTGGTAGCGATCGCATCTTCCAGATGCATCAGAGCCTGGGCCATCTGACCGTCTTCGTAAAGTTCGTATGCCATACGAGCCTGCTGCTCGGCCTGGTCGAACGAGTTCAAATCGGATTCATCAAACAGCATCGTCTTGCTTTCTCGAATAATTCAATTTCATACAATCTGCCTGCTAAAGCCATATCGGCGCCGATCGCGGTGAAATTAAGGTGATTTTGGCCGTGGAATAATCTTTAGCGAATACGGCTTTTTTTGTGGACAGGATTGATGTAACCGCTTATAATCATTAAAGTTAAAATATAGCCGATCGACGAGCGTCCGAATGCGGTTCGTTTGGTTCGCGCTTTTTCTGGAAATGAGGCCGGTTAGGTCTTATAATAATCGGGCGTTTCGAAGATCAATAAATGGAGAAACAGTGCAATGGCTCAAGAGATAAAAGGTCAGATAACGGCCGGCAAGGGCAAATATGCGATTGTCATCAGCCGCTTCAATGAGTTTGTGACATCCAAATTGTTGGAGGGAACGATCGATTGTTTAACCCGTCACGGGGCGACCGATGACCAGATCGTCGTTGTCTGGGTTCCGGGTTCCTGTGAGATTACCCAGGCGGCGAAAAAACTTGCCTCCGGCGGAAATTATGCAGCGGTGATCTGCCTCGGTGCGGTGATCCGCGGCCAGACCAGTCATTACGATTATGTCTGCCAGCAGGTGGTTCGCGGGATCGGCCAGATCAATTATGATTGTCCGACACCGGCGATCTTCGGGGTGCTGACCTGTGAGACATTGGAACAAGCACTGGACCGGGCCGGCACCAAGATGGGCAACGCCGGTGCGGATGCGGCGATGACCGCAATGGAAATGGCGAACGTACTCGGACAGCTTTAAGGACGTTCGAGCTTTTAGAAATATGTGTTGAGGCTTTGTAAAGTGGATAAACGGACGCGGGCCAGAGCGCTTGCCATGCAGGCGCTGTATCAGTTGGATGTGCAGGGCAAAGCCGCCTTTGATTCGATGGAGCGGTTTTTCACCGAAAATCAGCCCGACGACCAGGTTCGCAAGCTGGCTCGCCAGTGGGTACGCGAGGCCTGGACGAATGTCAGTGTCTGTGACGAGCTAATCTCCAAGGCGGTGCTCCGCTGGCAGATCAGCCGTTTGTCGCTGGTGGATAAAAGCATCCTTCGGCTGGCGGTGTATCAGTTGAAGTTTTGCGAGGATATTCCGCCGCGTGTGGTGATCAATGAGGCGATCGAGCTGGCCAAGAAGTTCGGCACGGCCCAGTCATCCGGATTCGTCAACGGGGTGCTGGATGCGATCTTAAAAACACTACAGCAAACCCAATCAGCAAGGAGTGCGGATTGAGAAAGATAGCAGTTCTGAATCAGAAAGGGGGAGTAGGCAAAACTACCACGGTGGCCAATGTTGCCGCAGCGCTGGCAGCGCAGGGACAGCGTGTAGTCGTGATCGATATGGACCCACAGGCCCATTTGACGATCCATCTGGGCGTCGAGCCTGAGAGCATCGAATCGGGTTGTTACCGTGTCCTGACACAGCATTCGACATTTGCCGAAGAAATTATGATGGTGCGGCCGAACCTGTGGCTGCTGCCGGCTAATATTCATCTGGTGGGCGCCGAGAGTGAACTGGTGAGCGTCGTTGGCCGTGAGATTATCCTGCGCGAAGCGATCGAATCGGTCGAGGATCAGTTCGATTACCTGATCATCGATTGTGCGCCGTCACTGGGGCTGTTAACACTCAATTCGCTGGCCGCGACCGATGAAGTACTGATTCCGCTGCAGCCGCATTTTCTGGCGCTTCAGGGACTCGGTAAACTCTTGCAGACGGTGGATCTGGTCAATAAACGCATCAATCCCGAGCTGCGGGTCAAATGGGTATTGATGTGCATGTACGACAGCCGGGCGTCGCTGCCCAATGAGGTCCGGGCCGATATCCGCGAATTTCTCGATAATGCCCGCGGCACGAATTGCGCCTGGTCTGATGCCGAGATCCTGCCGGTCCATGTGCGGCGAAATATCAAGCTCGCCGAAGCGCCCAGTTACGGAAAGACCATTTTCGAATATGAACCGAGTTGCCACGGCGCAGAAGATTATACCCGGATCGCCCGCGTCATCGCCGGCCTGAGTCTGGAAGAACCCGAATCAAAATCTGAACCGGTTCAAACCGTTCAGGAAACAACCGAGACGATGGAAACTCAGCAAGCCCAATCCGAAGCTCCTCAGGAAATTGCCGAAGCGGTAGAGATTCAACAGGTAGAAGAGCCTTCACCTGCCGCCAAACCGGTCGAGGCCCAGGATCACCAACCGCCGCAAGAATCCCAGCCTGCAACACCGCCGATTGTCATCCGCGAATGGAACAATCCCAAAAATGATAATGCAAAACAAGCTCAGAATATTGAAATCGCAAGCTCTGAAGCGTTATCAATATACCCATCTGATGACGAAGTTATAAAAAAGGACACGGATGCTTGAATTAACCA
>CAZFDE010000058.1:0-16859 GCA_964517795.1 uncultured Pirellulales bacterium
TGGTTGACTTTAAGGATTATGCAACGATGGCAAACGACTGGCTCGATCCGGAAGTCCTCTGGCCGTAAATAGTGTTTTATACACCGTGTCTTGACGTATAAGACATGTGATAAGGCTTTTGATGGGCCTGTACCCAATGGTACAGGCCCTTTTTTCTTGATTAATCCGTTTATGTGAAACCAGAGGATTCTTAAAGATCAATAACAATTGGTTTTATTGACTGACTTTTGAAACGACATCATCGGGGATATCAAAATTCGCATAGACATTCTGGACGTCATCGTGATCTTCGAACGCTTCCATCAGTGAAAGTACTTTCCGTGCGGTTGCTTCGTCATTGACCTCGACGGTATTTTGAGGAACCATCGAAATTTCCGCAACCTGTGTCGGTATCTCATGTTCCTGCAGGGCAATTTTCAGCGATTCATAGGCGGCCGGATCGCAGGTGATCTCATAAAGATCGCCGGTATTCTGCATATCGTCGGCACCGGCACCCAATGCAATTTCCAGGAGCGTTTCTTCTTCGACATCGGATGTCAAGACGGTGATCAGGCCTTTTTTGTCGAACATCCAGTTTACACAACCGCTGGTGCCCATCGAGCCGCCGTGTTTTTCGAATATCCGCTTGACCTCCGGAGCGGTGCGATTGCGGTTGTCGGTGAGGGCCTCGACCATAATGGCGATCCCGCCGCTGCCGTATCCTTCATAGAGGACTTCTTCAAAATTAGCCGCCCCCAGTTCGCCGGTACCCTTTTTGATGGCCTTTTCGATAGTATCTTTGGGCATATTGGCGGCCTTGGCTTTGTCGATGGCGTATCGAAGGGAAAGGTTCATGGTCGGATCGCCGCCGCCGGTTTTGGCTGCAACCATGATCACACGTGCGATCTTGCTCCATATTTTACCCCGTTTGGCGTCGTTTGCCGCCTTTTTATGCTTTATCCCGGCCCAATGCGAATGACCTGCCATAGATCCATCTCCTTGAAAATCATATTATCCTGAAAGCAGTATTATACAATATTGCCCCAGCGTGGACAATCAAATTCATCCCAATGCGTGCAACCCGGAATAACCACGGAGACCTTTTTTATTTGAACAAATACCCTGATGGGAGTATGATAGAACTATGAAATATACGCAATATTTTCTTTATACCAGAACTCGGCCGGACCGCTCATGTATCAAAGAAGAATGGATACAAAATGCGATCGATAGCGCGACAAGAACAGAAACTCAGAAAGACGGTAGGATTCGAAAATGGATATACATAAAAGAAGTCGACAAGTATTTGCGAGTCATATTGCTCGGGGATGGGCAAACCGTCCATAACGCTTTTTTTGACCGCGATTTTAAGGAGTAATCCTATGAAAATAAAATATTTTACAGATACCGATACCGCCTTAGTGGAATTTTCAGGCCTTCCGGTCGCACAGACCAAGGAGATCAACGAAAATATTTACGTTGATCTGGATCCGGACGGCAACCTCGTTAATATGACCATAGAGCACGCCAGCCAACAGGCCAATATCGCCGAAGTCGCTTACCAGCAGATTAAAAGTGCTTAACACCAAATTTGCATGGTGGTTGTTGACTTGACTTCACAGCATAAAGCATTTATAATACCAATCGTAGCACTAGGGGTGGCCTTTTTTGGTCTGAGAAAACACCCTTTGAACCTGATCAGGACGGTGGCTTCGGCCGCGAGGCCTGCGTAGGAAAGTGAAATGGAAATCAGAAAAATTTGATGAAAATCGCTTTCATGCAGGGCGATTTTTTTGCTTTTTTAAAGGAGCTTAGACATGGCAACGCAACTTGAATCCGCTCGTGAAGGGATTATCACCGAGCAAATGCGATCGGTCGCCGAGACCGAACAAATCGATCCGCAGCAACTGATGGATGAGGTCGCGGCCGGGCGCGTCGTGATCCCGGCTAATACGCACCACGCTCAAGCCAACCTTAAGCCGGTTGGTATCGGACGGATACTGACGACCAAAGTCAACGCCAATATCGGTACCAGCAGTATCTCCAGCTCGATCGAATACGAACTGGAGAAACTCGCCGCTGCACTGGAGGTTGGCGCCGATGTGATTATGGACCTGAGCACCGGCGAGAATCTTGATCATACGCGTGAGGTCTTACTGGAAAACTGCCCGGTGCCGTTCGGGACGGTGCCGATCTATCAGGTCATCGAAGGCCGCACCGTTGAGGATATCGATCATGGGACCATTTTGAAAGTCATCGAAAAACAGGCCCGCCAAGGCGTTGATTTCTTTACCATTCATGCGGGACTCTTGAAAGAACATCTGCCGCTGGTCAAAGATCGCGTCGGCGGGATCGTCAGCCGCGGCGGTGCCCTGATCGCAAAGTGGATGATCCATTACAATCGCCAGAATCCCTTGTATGAAATGTTCGACGAGCTGTGTGACGTGATGAGGCAGTACGATGTATGTTTTTCTTTGGGTGACGGCCTGCGCCCCGGCGCGATCGCCGACGCCACCGATAAGGCCCAGATCGCCGAACTGGAGGTCCTTGGCGAACTGACGCAACGGGCTCAGGAAAAAGGCTGCCAGGTTATGGTCGAAGGCCCCGGCCATGTCCCGTTCGATCAGATCCAGTATAACATGGAAATCCAGCAAAAAATTTGTAACGGCGCGCCTTTCTATGTCCTTGGGCCGATCGTGACAGACCTGGCCCCCGGATATGACCATATCACCAGTGCGATCGGCGGGACGGCGGCAGCCTATTACGGCGCATCGTTCTTATGCTATGTTACCCCGCGCGAGCACCTGGGGTTGCCGGATGCCAATGATGTGCGTCAGGGCGTTGTGGCCTCGAAGATCGCCGCCCATGCGGCTGACATCGCCCGCGGGCTGAAAAACGCCGCTCAGCCTGACAAGCGACTGAGTCTGGCCCGGGCAAATCTTGACTGGAAAACGCATATCCACGAATCGCTCGATCCCAAAACAGCTCAGCAGATGCACGAAGAATCCTGTAAAAATATGAAACCCGAGGAGATCCGCGAAGGCGATTACTGCTCGATGTGCGGGCGAAACTGGTGCAGTATTCGGATCAATCGCGAAGTGCGCCGGCAGATCGCGTCGAAAAGTTAATTTCTCAGGTTTTCATCGAATCCAATTGGATAAATGCAATCGGGCCAAAGATAAAGATCGGCAGCCACGCCCATAATTCCGGAATGACCCGTTCGAAAACCACTTCGGTCGCGACCATTTTACAGACGAACGTCGTGAGAAAACACGCCAGCGTCAGTGCAAAGCTGATCGCAACGGCATTTTTCATTTCTTTGGGATTGCGGCAGACCAGGACCGGCAGTGCGATCATGAGCATCACCAGATTGATCAACGGATCCGTGATTCGAAAATGCTTCTGGCTGTAAAGCTGGGCGACATCCTTGATCTTGGAACGCTGCCGGGCGAGCTGGGCCAATTGATAGGAGCTGAGCAGGGTCTTATTTTTCGCCTTGGACCGAACCGGGATATCTTTGGCCGACAGATCGCTTGGATAATAGGCCTGTTCCTGCGGGCCGTGGTGCGCATCTTTTTCAAACAGGTACCCATTAACCAGATCCCAGCGGCCGGCCTGCGGGTTATAGATCGCCTTATCGGCTGTAATATGACCGGTGACCTCCCATATCCCTGGCATGTCGGTTGGTTTACGCAGCATGATCGTAGGGGTATGTAATGTCGATGTTTTGACATCGAATCTCTGCGAGCAGATCAAGGATCCGGCCGCATCGCTAATGAACCAGACATCATAGCTTTCCTCGCCGGGCAAGGCGTCATGGCTGCGCACGAGGCGGTCACTGAGCGGCGGGATCACAAATTCCTGGTCCACGATCAGCAGTCCCGTGAAGACGATCGAGAGGATCAGCACCGGCAAAATGACCCGCTTGAGACTGACGCCGGAGGCCATGATCGCGATCAATTCGCCGTTTCTCACCATCTTGCCGAAGGAAAAGGCGGCCGCCACCACCGTGATCATCCCCGCAAAATCGCGAAAGTAAAGCGTGCTGTTGAGCAGATAAAACGTGGCGATATTTTGAATAACCCCGAAGGTGCCGACGTCGGTGTGTTCTGTGAATTCGTCAAGATTGACAAACAGATCAATCATCATGCGCAGCCCAATAAAGACCGCAAAGGCGATTGCATAGCCCGTTAGGTAATTGCGCGCGACATATCGATCCAGAATTTTCACGGTATATCAGGTCCTCGCCAGTTTTCGATACAAATAAATCGTTAAACAGATCATGAATCCCAGTCCGCCCCACATGATAAACACACCGGAGACCGCCTGAGAGCCCATGTTTTTGATAATATTGCGGCCGGTCATCATCGCGACAATCAGGATCGCGGCCGGGATCGTCGCCGCCCCGAACGCCGTCAGCAAATGTCCGCCTCGCATGATAATCCCCAAGGCAATGCCGATCAGGATCATCAACACACAGCCAATCCCAAAGACCAGCCGACTGTTGAGTTCGGCCTGGATTTCGGCAAGTGTTTTCTGCATTTTGGTGAACAGTTGGCTTTGCAATCCCGCTAATGTTTCACTGGGTCCGTTCGTTAATAATCCTGCGGTATAGGCCGGGCTGACGACCTGCAGCAGATCATCCGTTTGGATCGATGATGTGACAGCCTGAGGGACCACCAGCCCGCGAACCATCGCACGGCGACTGAGGCCCTGCGAACCGTCGGGTTTTTCCCATCGGGCAGCTTGAAGTTCCATTCGAATGATCGGGGCCAGCTCATCGCCTTCGAAATTCAGATACGCCTTGTTCGTCCGCATCTGTCGGACGATCTTTTTGGTGGCCGCATCAATCTCCACCGCCAGGACATCACCGCTTAAGAGGATTCGGTCCGAACGGTCAAGCTCAATTTGAGTTGCACGGAACTCAACGATCTTTCGGCCGCTGTGCATTCGATAAAAGCCCGCCGGATTTGCGCGCAGGGTTTCGAAAATATCCTGTTGCAGTAATTCACCCAGCAGTCGCTGATACGCCTGACGTGCGAGCCGGGCGATGGGCGCGAACTGGATCAGATCGCGGCGGATTTGCTTCATTTCGTTGATGGTTTTGAATTTGATATCGTCGCCCAGCAGGGAGCCGAATTCAGTCGTGGCGGGAAATAAACCCACTGAGTAAAACGCGTCGCCTTGCATCGACATCAGTGAAGTGTCGTAGGCGGTAATCTTCACCTCGTTGAACCGGTCGTGCGGACTGAATTGGATATTGGCTTTTTGGGAGTTGATAATTTTTTGTATTCGGGCGTCCTTGACCTGAACCAGAACAACCCCGGCCAGCAGATTTTTTTCGGGATCGGCATAGTCGGCATAAATGCGATATTCCTTTTTCGGCGGCAGTTCGTAAAAGCCGCGGCGGGCAATATTACGAAACAATATCTGCCGCGCATCGTTTTTGAAAGATTTTTGGGCCTGCATCACAAACTGCGGCATCACATAAAAACTCAGCAGCAGATTGGCGATCGCGACGATCACCGCCAGAACCAGCCCCGGATAGATCATCGTCAACATACTGATCCCGCCGGCCCGGCAGGCGTCGAGTTCATTGTCACTGGCAAAACGCCCATAGACCAAAGCCGTAGCAAACAGCGCCGCCATCGGCAGCACAAAGGTCAGGGTAATCGGCAGAAAATACCCCATCAGATGCAGCACCTGTTTGGGGCCGACGCCGTATTCCTGGACCGGCTGAATGATGCTGCCCAGACTCATGATGACCGTCAGTGCAACGGCCGCCAACAGAAATACACGCAGTATTTCGCGAAATATATATCGGTGCAGTGTAAAAACCATCCGGGTTATCTACGCCTTTATCGTTATTTAATGACGGCCCTATCGTATGACATGCGCGTTATATTTCAATATAATTTTCGCCGGTAAACGCCGAATCCGGATACACCACGCTAATGGATGACCTTATTCAGCGGATAGGTAATAATCCCCGATGCCCCGGCACGTTTGAGCGCCGGCACCAGCGACCGCTCGATCTTCTCGTCGATGATCACTTCAATCGCGGCAAATTGATCGTCAGCCAGTGACGAGATGGTCGGGCTTTTTTCCGCCGGCAGCAGATCCAGCACAGCCTGCAGATTGTCCTTGGAAACATTGAGTTTCAGCCCGACTTTGTCCCGGGCTTCAATGGCCGCCTGCAGCAGGATCATGATATTTTCGATCGTTTCTTTTTTGGATGCATCCTGCCACGATTGTTTGTTGGCGATAAACCGCGTGGTGGACGTTACCAGTGTATCGACGATCCGCAGGTTATTGGCTCGCAGCGACGAACCGGTCTCGGTCAGTTCGACGATCCCATCAACCAGTCGTGCCTTGACTTCGGTTGCGCCCCAACTGAATTCCACTTTTACATTGACGTTGTGTTCCTGGAAATACCTTTCGGTAACCGCGACCAACTCGGTTGCAATAATGCCGCCGTCCAGGTCTTTGGGTTTGTGTACCTTTGATTCATTCGGCACGGCCAGTACCCAGCGGGCGGGATTGCGGGTTGCTTTACTGTATGGCAGTTCGCAGACTTCAACCACATCCGAAGCGTTTTCCAAAATCCAGTCGTACCCGGTGATACCGGCATCCAGCACGCCATCCTCGACGTAACGGCTCATTTCCTGCGCTCGAAGTGAAACCAGTTCGATGCCGTCATCGTCGATGCGCGGGGTATAACTGCGTTCGGACTGAATAATTCGAAAACCCGCTTTTTCGAAAAGCGCGACGGTTGCTTTTTGAAGACTGCCTGCCGGAATACCGAGTTTCAATATATTCGATTTCATCTGCATACTCTTTATTTTTTCTTTTTCTTAACCGCGGTTTTTTTCTTTCGCGTTTTTTTAGTGCGTGTCTTTATTTTCGTTTTCACTTTCGGGGTATGGCTTTCGCGCCGAAGCAGACCGTAAAATTCATAGCCGTTTTTCGCTGTGATCTGCCGAGTCAAAAAGCCCTCAATGTCCGACAGGTCGGCATCCGGATGGACCAATTCCTGGCTTTTGAGATAATCGATCATCTCTTTGCTCAAAGGGATTGAATGACCCCCAAAACATGTCAGCATCATATAATCCACGATAAAAGGCGTCGTGCCTTCGAGTTTTTCAAGCTGCTGCTTGGCCGGACGTTTGCCCAGTTTTTTAAGCGCATCGAGGGTGATTGAATGATAGCGAATAAACACAGATCGCAGTGCACCGATCAATTGCTGGGCGACAGCGACCGCGGGTTTGCCTTCGGCATCGATCACTTCGGCGATCTCCTCGGGTTTGGAAACCCGCAGGTCGTTATAATCTATAAAATAATCCTTGATCTTTTTCAGCGAAGAGGACACCTGGCTGTCGGTCAGGTGTTCCGTCAGTGCCGCCGCTACCATCGCCTCGACCGGATCCTCATGGGTTATCTTTGTGACTTTCGGATGTGCTTTTTTCATCGCACGGTAACACTTTTGAATTTTTTGCGAATATACTTTGCTGTCTTTCATTTTATCCTGCCTGAAAAAGTTCTGTCGGTTTACAGTGTTTCGGGGTCACCCGCTTCGTCGGTGTCCATATATTCAGCCGCAACTTCATCGATCAATTTCATCGTATCCAGGGTACGCTTAAATTGCGTGTCGAACCGCAATGTCAGCACCGGACAGAATTTACCGCTGATCGCGGATGCCACGAACGATTGAATCCGAGGGCGCGCGTGTTCAATCGCCGCCATGGTTTGTCGCTGATGCGTATCATCGGTACCGAAGACGCTGAGATAGACATTCGATTTGCGTAAATCCGCCGACACTTCCACACGAGTGACACTGATAAATCCTTCAATGCGGGGGTCGCTTAAGTGATTCGTGATCACATCGCTTACGGCCTGCTGTATCTGTCGTGCCACTTTTTCCTGACGTCTGCTTACCATCGGTCTATCCTGATGTGAGGCCGTGTTTCGCACATATCGCTATAATGCCCGGGCCACCTGAACAATTTTGTAAAACTCCATCACATCGTCAATTTTCAAGTCATCGTAATTCACCAGTTTGATCCCGCATTCGAATCCGTTCTTGACTTCCCGCACATCGTCCTTGAAGTGTTTCAGCGAATCGATACTCAGGTTATCCCGGATCACAATGTTGTCGCGGATCAAACGCACTTTCGCCGATTTGGCGGCGATGCCGTCGTTGACATAACAACCGGCAATTGTCCCCAGCCGTGAGACTTTAAACGTCTGCCGTACGACGGCCCGGCCAAGCACCTCTTCTTTTTCTTCCGGTTCGAGCAACCCGACCATTGATTTTTGCAGGTCTTCGGTGATACGATAAATGATATTATAAAGCCGAATATCGACCCCTTTGGACTCGGCAAGTTTGGCAACTTGTTCGTCGCTGGAAACATTAAAGCCGATGATAATCGCATTCGACGCTTCGGCCAGAACCACATCGCCTTCGGTGATCCCGCCGGGAGCCGCATGGAGAATTTTTATTTTTACTTCATCCGTGCTTAATTCGGACAGATACTGTTTGAGCACATCGACCGATCCCTGGACATCCGCCCGGATAATGATATTCAATTCCTTGACATTGCCCGCTTCGATCTGGCTGAACAGATTGTCCAGCGTCACCTGGCTTCGAGAGGCCAGCGTCTTTTCACGAGCGTGTGCTTCGGCCTCCTCGGCGGCAGACTTGGCGCGGTTCATATCCTGAAGAACGAAAAATCGGTCGCCGGCTTCCGGTACATCACTGAGTCCGGTTACCTCAACCGGCATGGAACTGACGGCGGATTTGATACTTTTGCCAAAGCTGTTTCGCAGGGTTTTCACGCGGCCGTAGCTGGTGCCGGCCAGAATCACATCCGATTTTGAGAGCTTGCCTTCTTTAATCAACAGCGTCGCCACCGGCCCGTGTGACTGTGTTTTGCGGGCTTCGACCACCCAGCCGTTCGCCGGGATCGTATCGTCGGCTTTGAGTTCCAGTAATTCGGCGATATAATCCAGGTGTTCGAGCAGATACTCAATCCCTTCGCCTGTCACCGCACTGGTTTTGACCACTTCCGTATCGCCGCCCCATTCGGCCGGGGTCAGTTCGTGTTCCGAAAACTGCGAATAAATCCGATTAATATCGACGCCCGGCAGATCGATCTTATTCAGCGCGATAATAATCGGCACTTCGGCGGCCTTGGCGTGATGGATCGCTTCGACCGTCTGGGGCATCACCCCGTCATCCGCCGCGACGACCAGGACTACGACATCGGTCATATTCGCACCGCGGGCCCGCATGGCCGTGAACGCTTCATGCCCGGGCGTATCCAAAAAGGTGACGACCTTATCATTTTCCAATCCGACCTGATAAGCCCCGATATGCTGTGTAATGCCGCCTGCTTCGGTATCGGTAATTTGGGTCGATCGAATTTTGTCCAGCAGAGAGGTCTTGCCGTGATCGACATGCCCCAGCATCGTTGCAACAACCGATCGCTTCTTCAGGTGTTTGCGCGGCATTTCCTCGAATTCTTTGAGAATCTCATCTTCGGCCGAGCTTTTCTTTTCAATCACCAGTTCGGTACCGTATTCGATCGCGATCAACTCGGCCACATCCGATCCGATCGTTTGGTTCGCAGTGACCATCACGCCCTGAGTCATGGCCTTAGCGATAATATCCGATATTTTGACGGCCAGGGCCGCTGACAGGTCTTTGATCGTGATCGGCTCGGAAAGCATTACCTTTGCCGGTCGTTGTATCTCAGCCGCGGCTTCGGCCTTGGTCTTCGAGGTGATCTTACGCTTAGGCCGCAATCGGATTCCTTCTCCACGAGCCGCGTTCAATCGGGCTTTGCGTTCCTCAATATCCCGCTGTCGCCATTTGCCCTCTTTGCGGGAGGGTTCCTCTTTGGCGGATTTGCGACGCCCGTGTGTGCGTTCTTTGTGATGTTTCGATCCCTTTTTCGAGGTTTTTTCGCCCAAGAATAATCCCGATGTTTCATCGGAGATCAAAGGTTGGGTCAATTCTTCGTCAAATCGTTTTCGCGGTTTCGCCCTGCTTGGACGTGGCGGCGGAGAAGGTTCTTCCGGTGCAAATCCGATCACCTTCGGCCCGGAAAGTTCGGCCGGTGCCGGTTTATCCAGCATCGGGCCGGCGGGGACCACCGGTTCGGGCTTTTTTGGTTTTTGAGGAGGTTTGACCTTTGGCTTGTCTTTCGGTTTTGCCTCAGGTTTAGTTTCAGGTTCGGCTTCGACCGGTTCGGTCGCTGGGTCTCCTGAAGTCGGTACTTGTTCCTCCCCGGCGGGTGCTTCAGCCGGCGGCATTTGGGTCTCAACCGGAGCTTCCTGCACCGGCGGTGCCTCTACCGTTTCAGTCGCTGCAGCGGCCTGCGTTGGTTCGGGCTCTTTTTTCTTGCGTGATCGTTTGCGACGGCGAACCTTCTTCAGATCGACTTTTTCGCTTGTTTCGACGGTAGAAACATTTTCCCCTTCGATGAACCATTCGCGGATCGTTGCCGCCAGACCCGCCGAGATCGTGGACATGTGGTTCTTGACATCCAGACCTTCATCCTGGCACTTCTTAACGATAGCCTTACTCTGAACGCCAAGTTCTTTTGCTAATATATATACACGGGTCGTTGCCATATCCACACATCCATAGGTTTAACATCAGGTTTCTGACGGTTGCGGACCGTTGGCCGCGGCCTTCGGTTCGTCTTTTAAGTGTTTGCGATCAAATTCTTCGCGCCGCCGCTGCTGTTCCAGCAGATTATGGGCCTGTTTCTTTTTCTCCTCGGCGGCAATTTCTTCGGCGACCGCCTCGGCCTTTTTGCACAGTTGCTCTGCCACTGATTTATCGATCTCCAACTCATCCACCAACGGCTCAGGCCCGACATCGTCCAGATCCAACGGCGAAATCACACCCAACGCAATCAATTTGTCCAGCAGTAACTCATCGTCGAGTGCGACACTCTTGACACACTCGGCGAGTTTTTCAACCGATTGATTATATTCATCCGGTGTCAGGATATCGATATCCCAGCCGGTTAATCGCGCCGCTAAGCGAACATTCTGGCCGTGCTTGCCGATCGCCAGACTCAACTGGTCCTCTTCGACCACGACTGTGGCCCGGCCCAGTTCAAAGCACAGGGCGATTTCACTGACTTTCGCCGGCATCAGGGCATTGGCAATCAGGATCTGGGACGATTCGTTCCATCGCACCACATCGATCTTCTCGCCGCCGAGTTCCTCGACAATATTCTTGATCCGGCTGCCGCGCATCCCCACACAGGCCCCGACCGGATCCACCTTATCGTCCTGCGACAGGACCGCAATCTTGGTGCGGTAGCCCGCTTCACGGGCGATAGCCTTGATCTCGATCACTTTTTCGGCGATCTCCGGAACTTCCAACTCGAACAACCGTCGAATAAAATCGGGATGTGTGCGGGTAAGAATTATCTTGACCTTGCTGGATTCTTCCCGTACCTCGAGGATCAAGCAGCGAATCCGCTCGCCGCTGCGGTGATTCTGACCCATGATCTGCTCACTTTTGGGCATCAGTCCTTCCGTGCGATGGTTCAGGTTCACGATCAGCATTCCGCTTTCGTATCGCACAACCGTCCCGCTGACAATCGTTCCTTTTCGCTGGCTGTATTCGACATAAATACTGTCCCGTTCATCGGCGCGGATCTTCTGGATCATCACCTGTTTGGCCACCTGGGCCGGGATGCGACCCAGATCCTTGATGCTGATCTGGGTACCGTCCTTAAAAGCGGTGATCTCGCCGGTCTGGCGGTCAATGCGAACAGCAATCTCGCTTTCCAGTTGACCAAAATGCTTTCGGGCTGCCGATATCATCGCCTCTTCCAGGTCGATAAAGATCGATTCCTTGTCGATATTCTTATCGCGAGCGATATTGTCAACGATTCGTATCAATTCCTGATTCATCTTATGTCCTTCACATTACCCAAACAAAAAAGTGGAAACGACTGCATCAATTTCCACTTCAATTAAACCGAAAAACCATTTTCGGCCATGCCGCAATTAGGATCCATCACCGTTACATTATATGCCTCCTGCGATCATCCAACATTCCTTTGCGACCCTGAAGCAGAACCACGCGACTACCAACTGCCATATGCGCAACAGCACACGCAGACACCCACGTTGCCCGGTTAAAACTCACTGTTCAATCCTGTTTTCATTCGTAAACCAATGCCTTTTGACGTTTTGGCTCTGGCAGCCTAATTCTTAATAAAGCGCTTATTATAGATCAATCGACCGGGTTGTCAATGATAATACAATTTTTAATAAAAATATGCCCAAAAACAGTCTTGACCCGAATATATTGCCCATTTTAACATTCTTTTCAGTCGAATCTGTTTTCCGTTTCACAATTCTAACCATTCATAATGATATGATTAATCCAATGTTCGCTTAACACTGTTGTTTTCGATGCGAATTTACTGAACCTCGATTTTCAATGCCGCTTGCCGGGCTTGGATATCAATGCGATTGATCCGCATCTCGGCAAGTACCATGTAAAACACCGGTTCGATCGGCTGGTCATCCAGCAGTGAGGCGGCCAGCTTCGCCTGCCAGTCCGAAGGCTCGATCTGCTGCCGCTCAAATTCCTTTTTCAGCTCTTTTCGGGCGATCGATTTGGCAATCGCGGTGATCGGCAGCGACCCGAGCCTGACCGTATCCAGATGCAGCACCATCCGATCGGATTCAATATTCCGCGGTTCGATCACAACTGTTACAATCGTTTCCACTACTGCTTTTGCCCGAGCCATCAGGGTGATCCTGTTTTTGCGCAACACAATCTGCGGACAATGCAATTCGAACGGCCCACAGGGTTTCGGCCACGATTCGCGGCTGATGATATCCTGAAGCCCGGCTTCGGTCAGAACCAGCTCGGATTGGCCTTTTTTTTGAAGCATCTCATACAATACGGTCATCACTTTATGCGTTAGATACGGACTGACGATATCGTCGGTGATTACCTGCGGCTGCTTAAACGACGCCGGCTGGTTTTTCAGCAGCATCAAGATGAATAAAAACACAACGCACACCGCCGCCAATGCGATCAAAAGTGTCCGACGCCATTTTCTTTTTGCTTTTGTTTTTCCTTTTGTTTCCAATTTTCTGTTGAACCTTCAAAAAGCTTCTTGCCCCTGTGCCCGGCTGCGATTATAGTAGCGGCCTTGAATGAAAAAATCAAAAAGAAAGGATATTCAATTATGGCGAATCATTTTGGCGATCGCATGTGTCAAGCGGTCCAGCAGAAAAAGACACCCCTGATCGTAGGCCTCGACCCGGTTTATTCGCGTCTGCCCGGTTCGATCCGAACCCATCGCGCGATGAACGACGAAGACGATGCGGCCGCAGCAGTCGATGCGATCCTGGATTTCTGTCGACAGGTTATGCATATTGTCGCACCCATGGTCCCCGCGGTGAAGATCAATATTGCCTTTTTTGAAAAATATCTTTGGGAAGGAATGGAAGCCTACTATTCGCTGATCACCGAAGCCGATGATCTCGGTATCGAGGTAATCGGCGATGTCAAGCGCGGCGATATCGGTCATACGGCCGAGATGTACGCCGCCGCTCACCTGGAAAATCCCGAACTGGTCGGGCTTGAAGATATCATCACACCCGATGCGATCACGATCAACGGCTTTGCCGGGACCGAGGGGATCGAGCCGTTTGCGAAAATGGCCGACGAACAGGGCAAAGGTGTGTTCGTCTGGGTTCGGGCCAGCAATCCTTCGTCAGCGGCGATCCAGGATTTTGCGGGCGCCGACGGTAAAATGCTTTTCGAGCAGATCGCCGATGTCGTCGCCGAAAGTGCGAATAAACCCGAACGCATCGGTCAAAGCGGCTACAGCAATGTCGGCATGGTCGTCGCCGGTACGTCCGCGGAGGTCACCGCCGCCCTTCGCGACAAATACGACCATACATGGTTTCTGGTCCCCGGCTACGGTTCGCAGGGCGCCACGGCGATCGATTGCATGAAGTTCTGCAAACCTGACGGCACCGGTGCCCTGATCAATGCTTCGCGCTCGATTATTTATGCCTATGAAAAGCATGAATACCGCGGCAAATACGGCGATGACTGGAAAAAATGCATCGAACAATCGGTTATCGATGCAAAGATCGAATTAGCCAATGCCATGCAGGCCAAGCTCTAAACCGGATAATACCAAAGACCCGGCGGTCGTGGGTGCGATGTTCTCCCGAATCTGCCCCGCTTACGATCGGCTCAACCATATTCTGTCGTTCGGGATGGATTTTTATTGGCGAAACCAGGCCGCCCTTGCGCTGGCAGCGTACACACCCGCACACATTGTTGATATCGCCACCGGCAGCGGCGACCAGATGACCAGCCTCTTTAAGCACTGCCCCCGCGCCGAACAGATTACCGGTATCGACATTAGCGGCGAGATGCTCACCGTGTGCCGAAAGAAACTCACCCAAAAAGGATTAGTGCAAAAAGCAATTCTCCGGCAGGAAGATATCACACAGACCGATCTGCCGGAAGCGTCGTTTGACGCCGCGGCCATGAGTTTCGGGATTCGCAATGTTGCAGATATCGACACGGCCTTACAGCAGATTCACCGTATCCTCAAACCCGGTGGCTTAGCCGTGATCCTTGAATTTTCAATGCCGAAAAATCCGATCATTCGCGCCGCCTTTCTTTTCTACCTTCGATTCCTTGTCCCGGTAATCGGCGGCCTGCTCAGCGGAAACTTCAAGGCCTACCGCTATCTGAACAAATCCATCGAGCATTTCGACCCGCCGAATGTCTTTATCAAACGCCTCCAAAACGCCGGCTTCACAAATATCCGCCACACCCCCATGACCCTCAACACCGTCCATCTCTATCTCGCAATGAAATAGTCCACACGAGCCTGAAAATCATCAAACTGTGTTTTTACTTGACCGTATGAGCTTGAAAACGCCCCATATGATTAGGCCAATACTCGTAAATCCCAAAATCAATGCAATAATAACACCCCCAAAAATGAAAGTGAAAACGCTCATAAAATCGAATTCGCAAAAAGAAAAAATGCGCGGTTCATTCGGACCGGTTACGTCAATCATTACCGCTGCCGGTCCTTGAACATTAACATACCCAATCGATTTCTTAGCGCCGTGTGTATCGGTTGATGAAACTGAAAGATCCTCATGAAACTTAAAAGATTCACCACTGTGGGCATCCATAATATCAAACTCGAATCCGCTGGGAATTCCTTCGGGATGATTGTAGCTTTTACCTTCATACACAGTTCGATAATCGTGCCACAAATAGTAACGGCCGGGTTCTTCAACCACAACTTCGGCATGACCCGGAACTATAAACTGCGTTTCGTCCGGACGACCTGAGACGAAAAGAATAACGATGATCAACGGAATAGCAAATACTGCCGTAATGAAAAGTATGCCGCCCGCAATGATCGGTTTAATTCCCGCTTTCATATTTTCCCTTAGATATTAGCGAGTTAAAACTGGTATATCTATAATAAACAGAATATCATTTACTATGTTACTGTGTCAATTTTTATTTTTAGAACCAGAATAAGAACTTCTTTACCATTGTGGATAAATTCAGTATTCTGACGACCATCGTGCTGAGGAAAAATTGATGATTCAAGTGAAAGGGAATTGATGATGAAAGCGATCAGTTTGTTTTTTGTTTCGGCAGTACTTTTATGTGGTCCATTATTCGCCGATGAGGTCCATTTCAAAAACGGCGACCGGCTGACCGGCACGATCAAAACATTAACGGACGGCAAGATGACGTTCGAATCGACCCTGGCGGGCACAGTCACGGTCGATCTGGCTAATATCGCAACGTTTCAGACCGAGGCGCCCATACAGATCCATCTCGATGACGGTACCGTGCTTAACGATACGGTCGAACCGGCTGACAAAGGCCTGTTCACTCTAAGCGGCCAAACGGCCCTGCAGCAGCAGGATATCCCCGTTGACCGGGTCGCTGCGATCAATCCGCCGCCCAAGCCCGAACCGAAATGGACCGGCAGTATCGCCGCGGGCCTGGCATCGACACACGGCAACACCAAAACAGAGAACACGAACCTCGATTTCCAAATGCAAAAACGCAGCGAAAAGGACCGCACCACGCTGGGGGCCAATTACCTGCGCGGCAAGCAGGAAGACCCCGATACCGGTAAAGACACCGTCACCGAAAACGAATGGATGATCACCGGCAAATACGACTATTACTTCACGAAAAAGATGTACGGTTTCCTGGACGGACGCTACGAAAAAGACAGTATCGCCGAGCTGGACCGACGCGTGATACTCGGCGGCGGTGGCGGTTATCAATGGATCGAATCGGATACGATGAATTTCGCGACCGAAGTCGGCCTTGCATCCCTTTATGAAAAATTCGACAACCAGACCGAAAGCTCAACCGAGCTGTCCGCCCGGCTGGGTTATCTCTTCGATAAAAAAATCAACGATAAGCTTAAATTCATCCACGATCTGACCTATTATCCAAGCCTTGAGGAATTCTCGGATTACTTCTTGACCACCAAGGCCGAGTTGCGGGCATCGATGCTCGATTCGATGTTCGTCAGTTTCAAGACGATCTTCGACTACGATGCCTCTCCGGCCATCGGCAAGACCAGCACCGATACCAAATACCTGCTCGGCGTCGGCTGGGACTTCTAAATCGGGGACGTTTACCTATTTTCTGCTAACACAAAAAGCCCCGGCGAACCGGGGCTTTTTAAAGTTTTCCCTATACGCTGCACCCTGTACCCTAAGTCATCAATTCAGATACACGTCCTGTTCGATCTCGTCCTGAACACGGGCGAGTTTGTCAGCGTATCGAACGATACCGGCGACATTGGCAATATTTT
>CAZFDE010000059.1:0-16489 GCA_964517795.1 uncultured Pirellulales bacterium
TGGTCCTGCAGCAGCAAAGCGATGTCAAACTCTGGGGTTGGGCCGATCCGAATGAGCAAATCCGAGTATAAAATAGAAACTACTTGCCTCTGCGGTAGTTAAATTAATATATCTTCAGATACTTAAATGCAGAAATAATGTTTTTTGCCGTGTAAAAGGGAAATGCCAGGTAATATATTTCATAGCCAAAGTAATTCGCCACATTGTATTTGTCAGAAAAGAGATCGCTTTTGGCAGCCAACAAAGGCATGGGAAATAAATTTTGAACAAACTTACGAAACAATTAAATCTTCTGCATGTTTTTTGCATAGCATCCGGCGCAATGATAAGCTCAGGAATTTTTGTTTTACCCGGTCTTGCTCATGCAAAAGCGGGGCCGGCAGTTGTGTTTTCGTATTTTCTTGCAGGCCTACTTGCCACAGCGGGACTGCTTAGCATTGCCGAGCTTACAACGGCAATGCCTAAAGCCGGAGGTGATTATTTTTATATTTCACGCGGATTGGGTTCGGCAGCGGGATTAATAGCCGGTTTATTAAGTTGGTTTAGTCTTTGCACAAAAAGCGCCTTTGCTTTGATAGGGATGGCGGTATTAGTAACTCCTTTTATTCCGGTAAGCTGGCATATAATTGCCGCTTTATTGTGTTTAGTTTTCACACTAATTAATCTCCGGGGTACAAAACATGCGGCCGGCCTCCAGGTTTTACTTGTCCTCGCTTTACTTGGAATGATGGTCTTCTTTATCATCAAGGGCTTCTCACATATCAATATACACTATTTTGAACCATTCGCACCGTATGGACTTAAATCAGTTTTATCGACAGCTGGTTTTGTCTTTGTTTCTTATGGCGGTTTGATCAAAGTGGCAAGCATCGCCGGTGAAATTAAAAATCCGGGGCACACCATCCCACGAGGAATGATAGTCGCTTTAACGGTTATGGTCGCCTTTTATACATCGATGATCTTTGTTACAAGTGGAGTACTGGGAGCCGAGCAACTTGACGATTCACTAACTCCCATTTCCGATGCAGCAAATGTGTTCTGGGGAAAAACTGGTTCTGTATTAGTGAGTATTGCGGCAACACTTGCTTTTGTAAGCACTGCTAATGCTGGGATTATGACGGCGAGTCGTTATCTTTTAGCCGTCAGCAGGGACGAATTGTTACCGCCTTTCTTAGCCAGGGTGAGCAAGAAATATGAATCGCCGTATGCCGCAATAATAGTCACCGGTCTTGTGATTATTGTTGCTGTTTTCTTAAATCTTGAAATACTTGTAAAAGCGGCATCAACCGTATTTGTGCTTGGTTTTATTCTTGCCAACTTGTCTGTCATAATTCTTAGAGAAAGTGGAGTGCAGAATTATAGACCTGTATTTCGAGCTCCTTTTTATCCATGGCTTCAACTGATCACAATTATTGGGTTTGTATTTGTGCTTTTCGAAATGGGAGAAGGTGCGTTTTTGGTTACGGCGGCAATTATTCTTGTCGGATTTTCTTTTTACTGGTTTTACGGTAGAAAGACAACTCAAAAAGAGTCCGCATTGCTGCATCTGATTAACCAAATAACCGCTAAAGAGCTCGTCACTGGCACGCTTGAAACAGAATTAAAAGAAATTGTTCGAGATCGTGACGAGATTGTTCGGGACAAAATTGATAACTTGGTTCGAGATGCGATTAGTATGGATATAGAACAATCATTGAGCCTGGAAGATTTATTTGAGATTGCAGCAGAATCGCTTTCGAAAAAGCTGTCTTTAGAGCCCAAAAAACTCAAAAAACTTTTATTAGAAAGGGAAAGTCAATTCAGCACTGTTTTAAGCCAGAATCTCGCAGTGCCACACATCGTCATTGAGGGACAGGATATATTTGAAATGGCAATCATCAGATGTCGCAAGGGAGTTCGTTTTACTGAAGAAGCATCCGATATCACCACCATATTTGTTTTAGTGGGGACTTGTGACCTTCGAAATTTTTACTTAAGAGTGCTTTCAGCAATTGCTCATATTGTCCAAACAAAAAATTTTGAAAAAGAGTGGCACAATGCTAAAAATGAACAGGCATTAAAAGACTTAATCCTTTTAACTCAACGGAAGCGCTGAGCTGAGATATCAATATAAGTATGAACTGAAGACATGAAACAGATCACATATAGCAAAACGCAACGATTTAATCCATTGGGATTTGCCATTTTAAATCTTTTCTCTAACTTCACCATAGAATGCGAATTATAGACAAGAGACATGATAAATTCAACTTAACGGTTTTCATCGCTGTTATCAGGGCTTATAATAAAGGGCGTGGAAAATTGATTATTTTGAAAGGGATTGCGATGGTTACGAAGAAAATACTTGTTGGTTTGTTTTGGATTTTAGCTGTTATTTCTGCTGCTTTTGGCGAGATTCGATTGCCGGCAGTCCTGTCAGATAATATGGTCCTGCAGCAGCAAAGCGATGTCAAACTCTGGGGTTGGGCCGATCCGAATGAAGAGATCGTAATCGGATTGTCATGGGCCGATCGCGATATCCTGACTACAGCCGATGACCAGGGCGATTGGTCGGTATCTGTTCAGACGCCGGACCATACTCAAAAAGGCAAAATCATCATCAAGGGTAAAAACCAACTGACGATTGATAATATTCTGTTCGGCGAAGTTTGGCTTTGCAGCGGCCAATCGAATATGCAATGGCCGTTACATCTGACCAATGATGCGGATAATGAAATTCCTGCGGCGGATTATTCTGAGATCCGTCTGTTTACGGTACCCCGTGTTGCTTCGTCTATACCTCAAGCCGACTGCGACAGCCAATGGGTGGTATGCAGCCCGCAGACTGCCCGCGAATTCTCTGCGGTGGGTTATTACTTCGGCAAGTTTATCTATGAAGAACTGAAAGTGCCGGTCGGGCTGATTCACAGCAGTTGGGGCGGCTCAGATATTATTGCATGGATCGACAATGATACGCTTGGCAAAGATCCGGATTATGATGCCCACAAAGCTGTTTTTACCAACCTTATCTCGCAAAAACAGCAGGCGTTAACGGATTATGTCGCTGAACTGGAAAAGTGGAAAACGGGTCAGTTGGCTTTTGCTCCACCCATGCCAAACCGGATATTCTCCGAACAATGGGGCAGTAATCATATGCACTCGGGTTTGTATAATGCGATGATTGCGCCTATTGTCAATTTTGATATTCGCGGGTCGATCTGGTATCAGGGTGAGTCCAATGCGGGCCGGGCCTATCAATACCGAAGACTGATGCCGATGCTGATCCGCAACTGGCGCGATGTGTTCGAAAATCCCGAGATGCCGTTTTTGTACGTTCAGCTTGCGAACTATAACAATAATGGATTTTGGCCGGAATTACGCGAGGCTCAATTGATGGCGCTTTCGGTGCCGCATACTGCGATGGCGGTCACCATTGATATTGGTGATGCCGATAATATACATCCAAGAAACAAACGTGATGTTGGCAAGCGGTTGGCATTGGGAGCCTTAGCGACGGTTTACGGCCGCGATGTTCCATATTCCGGGCCGATCTATTCGTCAATGCAAATACAGGACAATAAAGCGATCCTGTACTTTTCGCATACCGACGGCGGGCTTTTGGCCAGGGGCGGTCCATTAAAGGGATTTACCATCGCCGCAGAAGGTGAGGATTTCATAGAGGCCAAGGCGGTGATCGAAGGCGATAAAGTGATCGTCTCAAATCCGAAAGTGCAAAATCCGGCGGCCGTGCGGTATGCCTGGAGCAATAATCCCGCCGAGGCGAACCTTTATAATAAGGCCGGCCTGCCCGCCTCGCCGTTTCGAACCGACGACCGACCCGGTGTGACCATGGATGCCAAATAAAAGTGTTATTGATGATCAATCGAGCCGATTACTTTTCTTCGATCTTTGCGTCGGCTTTGAGTTGGTCGAGGTATTCTTCGATCGTTTTTTCGCGGCGGGCTTCCATCAGTTTTTCGGCGATTTGATCTTTGACCTCTTCCAGCGGCCGGGCCGTCGGTTCCTTGCGATCGAAGACCTTGACAATATGATAGCCGAATCGCGTCTGAATGACACCGCTGATCCGGCCAACACCTAAGTTGAATGCGACATCCTCGAATTCCTCGACCATCTGGCCGCGGACAATATACCCCAGATCGCCGTCACGGTCCGGGCAATCCGAGTATTTTCGCACCACGGTCGCAAAGTCCGCGCCGTTGTCCAGTTCATCTTTGGCCTGCTGAATTTCAGACAGGGCGGTTTGCTGGTCGGACTGCCAGTTCACGTGTTTGACGATGTGGCTGACGCGGGCCTGCAGCGGATTGGTAAATTCCTCGATATGCTGATCGTAATGTGCCCGGATTTCGTCTTCGGTCGGTTGGGGGATATCTTTGCAGACATGATTGAGGAATCGCTCGACACGCATCTGATTTTCAAGGCCGGCGCGGATCGTATCGCGTTGGTCGTCGGTCAGTTCGTCCACATTTTGTCCGCGTTTTTGGATCCCTTCGAGGAATTGATTGAAGCTGTGTTGAATGTCTTCAGCAGCAATGGGATCGCCGAATTGGCGGGCGTGTTGGTTCAATAATACTCGCTCGATCACATTTTCCCGGGACCAGTCGTTGAGTTGTTTTTCACGTTCGTCTTCGGGTTGATCGCGGAACGTTACCTCATAGTGAGGCCGCAACCGTTCGATCTCATCCTGGATGGCCGATTCTTCGACCGTTTCACCGTTGATCTTCAAAACCATTTGATTTCCTTGTCAAAAATATCGTTTCTGTTGTGATCCCATTTTAACGCACCCGGCCCGATTTGCCAAGTTAAACCAAAACCCCGGTAAATACGCCCAAAACGCAAACCTGTTTGAAAAAAACGCCGATAAATGTAATATAGGTCCATGTTTGAAAAGGGCTTATAAAATTTAAAAAAATACTTGCACAATTTTCAAAATATGCTAAAATAAATAATGGATATAATTACAGTGTATCAATAGGTCAATACATGAAGCAGTTTGGCAAAAAAGGCTTTACGCTTATTGAGCTTTTAGTTGTGATCGCAGTCATTTCGATGCTGATTGCAGTTCTCATGCCCGCTTTGTATACCGCTCGTGAACGTGCTCAATCAGCAGCCTGTATGGGGCGCCTCAAGCAATGGGCTTTGATTTTCTATATGTATGCGGACAGCAACCAAGGCTATTTGATGCAAACCCGGTTTTCTCACCATAGAGAAAATTGGTTCAATCAAACACGGCACTATCAAGGTGATGCCGAAATAGCATTGTGCCCCTCGGCCGACAGGCCTCCCAAATCCAGAGGCCTTAATGAATATTGGATTCCTGAAAACCCGCATGAATATAATTATATTCCTTCCGATCTGTTTTATGATGGAAAAGGGTTTGGATGGCGTAAGGGTGACAAATTCAGCTATGGTGTCAATAACTGGATTTATAACCCGGCACGACGCACGGGTTTTATTAACGAAACCGAGCATGGTAAGCGCTATGATTGGTATTGGCGCACACCGTATATCAAAGGGGCTCAGATCGTCCCGATGGTAGGCGACTGTTGGCGTCGTGCGGTCTGGATTGAGAAAGTCGCAGCGCCACCGCCCTATGAGAATGTGCCGTATGGCAGCGGGGCAGTGGGGCAGATGTGGAAAGTCGTGTTTACCCGACACGGGCGATTTTTCAACTGGGCCTTTTTGGATGGAACGGTTCATCGTATTGGGCTACGAGCGCCGTGGAAGCTGAAATGGCACCTTGCGTGGGATACCACTCAGGCCCCCTATACCGAAGATACGCAGTCTGTCTGGCCGCAATGGCTGCGAAAGCACAGCACCGAGATCAATTAAGTCGTTCACCTCAATCTTTTGAAACGATTCGTTCCCTTGAGGGCTTTAACCACGAACATTTAATCTGTAAATTTATCTTGTCAATCGGTCGATGAGCTGCCATTGCGAGCGAAGCGAAATAATCTTGGTGGCCTCGAATCCGAGATTGCTGCGGATTATCATTGTGTTGTTGATCAGGGGATTGCTTGTTATCTATTTCAGCTTCGATCCAGACCGATATTTGCGTACCATAGAGGTCCTTCAGCAGATTCAAATCTTGTGATATTCTTGCTCTAAACGGTGCTTGCTCTTTGCGCTGCAATGACTTATAATTACTTTCCGATATTGAATGTGCACGATGACCGAACAATTGAAGCCAGCGCCCACGGCGGTACCCGCACCGCGGGCCGTTCCGTTGGGACGGATCCAGAAGGTGGTCGGCCGGCGGATGCTTGAATCCAAGCTGACCAAGCCCTATTTTTACATCGAGCTGAAAGTCAATTTGAATGACCTGATGGACAGCCGCCATAAGCTCAAAAAGCAGCTTGGTGTCAAGATTACGACCAATGCGTTTTATATCCACGCGATCGGTGTTGCGGCCAGTCAGTTTCCGATCATGGTCGGGCGGCTGGAAAACAATGGCGATATCCGGGTGCCCGCGCATGTCAATGTCGGTTTTGCGGTCAACGCCCCGCAGGGTCTAGTGGTTCCGGTGATCAAAAACGCCGAGACCAAGTGCCTGGCGGATGTTGCGATCGAAGAAAAAGAGCTGACCGACAAGGCCCGCAGTAACAAGCTTACGCTCGATGAGATGAGCGGCGAGAACATTGCCCTGACGAATCTGGGGCCTTACGGCACCTATTCGTTTGTGGGGATCATTCCGCCGCCGGCCAGTACAATTATCTCGGTGGGCAATATTATCCGCACTGCCGTGCCGGTCGATGGCAAGCCGCAGGTCTGCAAGATTGTCAGTTTTTCGCTTGCGGCCGATTACCGCGTGATCAAAGGGACTTACGCCGCCAGCTTCCTCAATTGCATGAAAAATAAGCTGGAACATCCGCATGAATTAGTATAAAATCCTCGTCGGGTCAGGATCGAATTTCGGGAGATCAAACAATGAACAGGATGATTGCCGCAAGTTTTGTCATATTGGTACTGCTGAGTGGTACTGTGTGTTTAAAAGCCGAAAAAACAAAGGAAGAAAAAAAGATGAATTCATTTGGCGATGATGTTGAATTTTTGAAAAAATACGTCGATGTAATTGTTCTAAGCAGTCCCGACGGCAAGGCCAAGACGGCTGTGGTCGGTGCCTATCAGGGCCGCATCATGACCAGCACCGCCGATGGTAACGACGGCATGAGTTTCGGCTGGATCAATTACGATCTGATCGAATCCGGCAAAACGCTCGAACATATCAACCCATACGGCGGCGAGGAGCGATTCTGGATGGGCCCGGAAGGCGGTCAGTACGCGATCTACTTTGATAAGGGCGATTCGTTCGAATTCAAAGATTGGCAAGTGCCGGCCTTTATCGATACCGAGCCGTTCGAGTTGGTTTCCAAGACCGGCGATTCGGCCGTTTTCAAACGCGATGTTTCGATCACGAATTATTCGGGGACGAAATTCGACCTGAGGATCGATCGGACGGTGCGGTTATTGGATTCGGATAAGGTTTCCAAAATCATCGGTGTCGAAGTGCCCTCGAGTGTGAAGATGGTTGCGGTCGAATCTGAAAATAAGGTTACCAATACCGGCAAAGAGGCCTGGACCAAGGATAAAGGGCTGCTGTCGATCTGGATTTTGTGCATGCTCAATCCCTCGCCGACGATGACGGTGGTGATTCCGTTTAAGGAAGGGCCTGAATCCGAATTGGGTCCGAAGGTTAACGATGCCTATTTCGGCAAGGTGCCCGCGGACCGGCTGATCGTCAGGGATAACGTGTTGTACTTCAAAGGCGACGGTACGATGCGGGGCAAGATCGGTATCTCGCCGCAGCGGGCCAAACCGTTTGCCGGCAGTTATGATAAAAAGGCCAAGGTGTTGACGCTGGTGAATTATACGCTGCCCGAGGGGGTGACCGATTATGTCAATTCGATGTGGGAAGTGCAGAAAAAACCCTACGCCGGCGATGTCGTCAATTCCTATAACGATGGCCCCCCGGAACCGGGTGCCAGGCCCTTAGGGCCGTTTTACGAACTGGAAACCTCGTCGCCTGCACTGGCGCTGCAACCCGGCGAATCGGCCGGCCACGTTCATCGGACGATGCATTTTGTCGGCAAAGGCAAAGACCTGAATCCGATCACCGAGAAAACGCTTGGTGTCAAAATCAAAGAGATTAAAATGGCATTTGAATCTGGCAAAGATACAACCGAAGATTAAAGAGTTCGCACAGGTTTGGTGTGTCGTTTTTTGGCGGGGGTTATGCGTTGTGGCAGCGGTATCCGGCTTTACTTTTCGTAAGTCCCGCGCGTATAACATAACCCGTTATAAACGACCAAGGGCGGCAAGACGGTGATCAGATAGGCGATGACACCGCGGATCGGCCATTGTTCGAAGTTTTCCAGCAGCAGGGCGATGATAACGCCGGCGGCGGTCAGGACCAGTGCCGCGGCGACGGCCGCAAAGGAAATTCTTTTCGTGATATAAATCTCAAAGTCGCCCAGCAGCAAGCCGGCGGTATTGACCAGGGTTATTTTCCAAAGGGTTTCAAGAATGATGCTGCCTTGATCGTTGTTGCTGAGCCAAGTTACGGCTGTTACCATCACAAGCACCACGCAGAGAATAAACTGGATCAAGCCTTTTAAGATGTACCATTTCGCATTCATTTTTTGCAAGGTTTTGAATGGATCTTCCATGAAACCTTGCAAAATTATACCACCCAAAACTACTCCATGCAACGCATAACTGCTTATAAAATAAAATAGTTATTTGAACATCTTTTTCAGGGACGACGAAATAGACTCACAGGTCAAACGTTGATTCGCAGCGTAACAATCTCATAAGGACGCACAGGTAGAGTAATCTGGCTATCCTGGTGATCGATCTTATCAAGGTTTCTTTCGAGCAAATTGGTGCGGCTGCATTTCTTGATCGTAAAACCGGTTTTGATCGTTACCGGCCCGCGCCAGCCCATAGCTTCGTAGAATCGTACGATCATGCCGTTACCGTCCTGGGCGGTTTTGATTGTTTCGATCACGATATTCGGATCGGGTGACTGCACGAGGCTCAGCGGCTGAGCGATATCTTGATTGGGCTCGGCATTTTCACCGCAATAGAGCATCAACGGATCATTCAATGCATAGGCCTGTCGGATCGTTTCTTCGTTCCATGGCCCGATGTGCGGCAGCAGGCTGTATGCGAATCGATGTTCGCCCTGATCGGCATCCTTATCCGGCTGGGTCGTACCGCGAAGCAGGCTGATGCGCATGAGGCCATCCTTGATATCGTGGCCGTACTTGCAGTCGTTGAGCAGGCTGACACCGTAATTGCCCTCGCTCAGATCCACCCATTTTTGGGCGCATACCTCGAACCGGGCGAAATCGGCCTTTCGGTTGCGATGTGTTGTGCGCTGGATATTGCCCCATTGAATTTCATAGGTGGCCTGGCGTGCGAGAATGTCAACGCCGAATGCCGCTTTAAGCAGGGTGTGTTTTTCGTGCCAGTCGATATGGGTATCAAAATCGATCCGCCTGCCGGTTGCATTGATCGAAATGGTTTGAGTATAACGGCTCTTGAGAATCTGCCGTTCGATTTTTAAGGTTGCACGGATAGGGCCGGATTCGACGACCTCGACCGATCGGGCCGGTTCGGCCAGCCACATCTTTTCCTCGAAATATACCTCGATATCCCATGCGTTCCAACTCAGCGGACGGTCCTGAAAGGCCTGGAACTGATTGGCGATTTGATCATCCCGCAGAACCTCTCGGCCCGCATCTTTATCGAAGATACGCGTGATATCGCCGGCGTCGTTCAATTCGATCCGCAGATGATCATTTTCCAGTTGCTGTGGTTCTGCGATCAGCGTGGTTTCATTTAATTCGGGTTTTAATTCGTTTGCGGTCTTATAAACGGGCACGATCGAATAAGGCGGCAGCTTATGGCCGTGGATCAGCGTTCCGTCATCGATGGGCTGAACCGCCAGGTGCCGATCGGCAGCCTCCTGCAACGATTCATTGTCGTTTACAGGTTCACAATACAGCAGCGGGTCTTGTCGGGCGAAACTCGTGGGATTAACGATCAGCATATTACATTGCAGCCTGGCACTAATGGTTTTCAGGGCATTTTCTTTAATGCTTTGGGCAATCTGTTCGATCTGAGCGTATTGTTCCAACGATTCGTCGTAAACATCCCCAATGCTGCTGCCCGGCAGGATATCATGAAACTGATTCAGGCACAGCAGCCGCCATGCCGTTTGAAGCTGATCGTACGGATATTCAAACGTTTTATCCAATTGGTTTGCTGCAGTCGCCAAAAATTCCACATCGTGCAGCAGGAATTCGCATTTGCGGTTCGCCTTTTTATTTCGGGCCTGGGTGGTGTAAACCCCTCGATGCGCTTCAAAATACAGCTCATCATTCCAGACCGGCAGCTTGTCACCGTACTTTTGATTAAGTGTTTCGAAGAAGTCAATGGCTTTGCTGTGGTGAACCTGCGGCATGCCGGGGAAATTTTCGAGCGTTTGTATGGTGTCGAGCATTTTTGACGTTGGGCCGCCGCCGCCGTCGCCGTGGCCGAAAATATGTACCATGTCCTGCTGCACATCCTTTTGCCGGAAGGTGATCCACTGCTGCATCAATTCATGGGGGGTAGCCCGGCCGTTATACAAATACCCCTGACCTTGTTTATCCGGTGCGGGTGCAATGTGAGTCAATACGCGGGTGCCGTCCAAACCCTGCCACCAGAAACTTTGATCTTCCGGCAGGTTATATTGATTCCAGAACAGCTTGGCCGTGAAAAAATAATCCATGTCGGCTTGCTTGATCAATTGCGGCAGTGTCCAGCAAAATCCGAACGTGTCCACCAGCCAAAGGACCGGCGAATCGGCGCCGGGCCCGAAATGTTCGGTGAAAAACTGCCGCCCTAAAAGTAATTGGCGAACCAGTGCTTCGGGTCCGGAGACATTGCAGTCGGATTCCACCCACATTCCGCCGATCGGTTCCCAGCGGCCTTCGGTGACTTTTTGTTTAATTTGCTCGAACAGCCTGGGATGGTCCTGTCGAACATACTCGTATAATTGGGGCTGACTCTGCGTAAAAAAGAAGTCGTCATATTCTTCCATGAGGCGAAAAATGGTGGAGAATGTTCGGCCGCATTTGTATCTGGTCTGATTCAAGTTCCACAACCAGGCCACATCGATATGCGAGTGCCCGATGGCGTAAGTGTTCACATCCAACGGTTTACCGCATGACGGGATTTGTTGGGCGAGCCTTTCATGGACGGCGGGTACACTGTTGTAAAACCGATCGTCGAACGGCTCACGCAAGTCCAGTTGTAAAAACGCTTCATCAAGGGCGACCAGCAGTTTCCATTTTTCGGTGCTGGCGGGTGACATTTCGTTGATCGATTCGAGGGTGACCCGGGCCAGGCGGACAAATTGCCGGGTGGGCCGATCGATCTCGACCAGCTCAGCGGGCGGAAACCGAAGATAGATGCCGCCGTGCTGTTCAAAGTGGTCATCGCGACCGGTCCAGGTATGCAGCGCTAAATCATGCGATTGGTCGTCGGCATATTTGGCATCCAGGTGAATCTCGCGATGGTTGCGGTTGATCCCGCAGACGGCCTGTCCGTCGATGTACGCCAGTGCCTCCGGCCACATTCCGTTATCCATCCCCTCGAAACGAACGAATACCGCCCACGATGTCTTCGATCCAACCGAGGGAGGTATTGAAAATTGACTGCGTAATGTCAGATGGCAATTCGGCTGCGTCCAATACAGGTCCATGTCGGCCTGTTTGAAATTATTGTTCTGTATCGAGCCATCGATCAAGGGCTTGTCTGTTTCGCTGGTGTGCTGAATGTATCGGTACGGTTCAAGCAACAATCGTTGGCGATAGACCAGGGAGTTAATAACATCAAGATATTTCGTCAGTTTCTCAATCGTAAAGTAAAGATCGCTTTTCATATTGTATTTTCACCCTATTGAAATGAAATCGTTAAATTGCATCCGTTTCTTGTATACGAATTTCCTGGGCGGCCCGGACCATTGCCAGATATCCTTCGATCGGGACGTAATCAGGGATCGAATTGCCCGATCCCAAGGCATACCCCTTGGCTTTCCGGCGAAACCGGGTGCCTGCCTCGAGGACTTGGTTAAAGATATCGTCGGGTTTGTGCCGGCATAACAGATCCACATCGACCCCGCCGAATAATCCAATCCGGTCGCCATAATCATCGACCCACTTATCATAAGCGCAGATCGCATCTTCATTGGAATGCTTTGCGTCGATCCCGGCCTCAACGGCATCGTCCATCACCTCGAAAATGCAGCCGCAACTGTGCCAGAGAAACGGCAGGCCCGCATCGTGGATCAGTTGTATCACGCGTTTATATTGCGGGATGATATGTTCGCGAATCACATGCGGCGAGGTCAGCGTTCCACTTTTAAAGCCCAAATCGTCTCCGAACCGGCACACACAATAAATATCCGAATAGCGTTTGAGAAATTCCCGCCATATTTCGACCATCAGGTCACCGATCTTGCGGAATACATCCGCAAAAAGCTGCGGATCGTCCGCCTGCATATACGCCAGTTGCTCTAATCCGACCAGGTCTTCGCTGAGTTCGAAGACGCCGTTACCCACGCCGCCGATGGCTTTCATGCCTTGCGGCATGGCATTTCGCAGGGCGGATAACAATCGGTCTGCCCGCTGCCAATACAATCGTGGGATATCGTCCCATGGGTATGAATCAAAATCTTTGCGTGACTGGATCGGCCCGGGTGCCTGGCCCAAAATCGCCTTGCCGCCGTCAGGTAATGCCAGAATGATGGCGGCCTCATAAGAGATCGTGTCGTATGTCATTTCCCGGTAGAACCGGCAGAACTGTCGCGTCCATTCGGCTAAATCCGCATCGTTGCCTTGGAACAGATCCGCGAACCGATGGTCGAGGATTTTTTCCATGATCTGCGGGCTGATGATATGCTCATAGAGCGGTAACCGCGTCGGCCTTTTATTACGGGCCGCATCCACGATATGCGAATAATCCGGTTCGAATTCGGTTGTCATCGCGGTCATCCTAAAACAAGTAACCCAATGGGATCTCTACAAATCATAAAAACGACTTGTACAACATCTTGAATAACATATAGATATAAACCCTCTATCCTAAGCCCCCAAAATTTTAATTCAATCAAAAAACTTGCTGTTCCCATAAAAAACGTCATTGAGCGGCCTGAACTAAGGCATCATCATTATTTATTATAACGAAAAAATTTTCAAATAGAAGTGCAATCTGTCTTGCAAGGTGTGTGTTTGTGAATATAATATTTTGTACAATATAATAGATGTGAAATTGTATAGGAACTGTCATATGGAAATCAACTTAAAAGACAAGATCCAGATCAACCGCCGGATTGGCCATCGCAAAACTTTTTATGAGCAGCTCAGCCGACAGATTCACAAGTGGATCGTCGATGAAAAGATCCCGGCCGGCACACCGCTGCCGCGTGTGACGAAAATGGCAGAACAACTCGATCTGAATTACCGAACCATCAAGGCCGCCATGGAAATTCTCGACGAGCAGGGCGTGATCATCAATAAGCCCAACCGCCAGGCGGTTGTGGCGATCGGCAATCCCAACCAGATCAGTCAGGCCAAACGCTACATGATCGCCTATACGCGTGTTCAGGCTGACCCGTTTTGCGTTTCCATCCAGCAGGGCATTCAGGAGTTTGTCAATGAGAACGATATTGACTGCATTCTGCTCGATTCGGTGGGCAGCTTCGGTTTACTGCTGCAGAACCTGGCCCATCCGCCGACGAATGTGGATGCGATTTTGACGTTACCCTTTGAGAACGCCGAATATATCGAAGCGATCCGCCAGTTACTGGAAAAAGGCAAAGAGATCATCTTTATCGACCGTTATATCGAACAGCTCGAAGTCAGCTCGGTCACCGCGGATCATTTTACCGGGGCCTATCTAGCGACCCGGCATTTACTGCAGGAACATAAGATGCCGGTCTATCACATCTGTATCGATACCAAGCTGACCTCGACCCGCAACTGGATTCGCGGCTGGTCGGAAGCGATGAAAGAGCACAGCTATTTTGATATTGATCATTACAAACTGGCGATCGATATCGAATCTTTCAAAGGTCCCTCCAGAACGGACAACACCGAACAGAATATTCGGCTGGCCGAGACATTTTTTGAAATGCATCCGAACGACGAAAAATATTGTATTTTTGCCGGCAACGATTATGCCGCCCGTGGTATATACATGGTCGCCCAGAAAAAGGGGCTTAAAGTCGGTCGCGATATCTTTATGGTCGGCTTCGGCGATTTGCCTTTGGCGAGACAGTTAGGGGTTCCGTTATCCACGGTGGATCAGAATTCCCATTTAGTCGGGTATGAGGCGGCCAAATTGGTCTTCGAGCGTCTGAGCGGATTGCTTCCAAAGCATGTCCATCGGGTGGTGCCGGTCGAACTCAAGATCCGCCAGAGCAGCCTGAGTTAGTATATGGCTAAAAATAATCCATAACTACTTTAAATAAAAGCTGGCTTTCTGGCATCGGCGGTATTAACATACCAGCTCCTAAAATCATTTTGGGTTATCTTGGTTTTGGCTAATTTTGACTGCTGCCCAAGGGCAGTTTTGAGTTGTGAGTTTTGAGTCTGGATTCCCGCCTGCGCGGGAATGACACGAAAGGTGAAAAGTTAAAGCTCAAAGGGTAAAACTGCGGAGCCTGCTTGGCAGGACCGATTTAAATGGTGGGCGGTGCCGACCCTGCATTTTCGTTACTCGGGTCCCGGTATTCGATTCGCGCGAACCTGAAGGTTCACCTACATTTTGGTACTCGGGTCTCGGTTCTTCCGCCGTCGTTAAGGCTTCCGTCTTCGTCGAGACTGCGACAGACAGGATGGTGAGACAGGCGTAACTCGGGGGGCAGCTTTTGGCCGCCAGAGAGGGGAACAGCAGATTGTTGAATTCGCTGCGCTCATTTCGGTTGCAATGACCGGCGAGGCGGTTCGGGGATATTACTGCGTGAAATTGGCGAATGCGGCGATGAGTTTTCGTGTGAGCGGGCCGGGGCGGATTTAAATGCAGAGCCATTGTGGCCGGTACAGTATAATGCCTGAGTTACTTTCGGCCAGTGTAAAATCACGTTTATAAACGATATACAGGCAAGAAATGGCCGTGATTGATTAAATAATATTAGAACAAAGATTCGCATTTCAATTATAAATGAATAGATAATTTTTATGGGTATATATCATAGGGCAAATGAGGATATGAAGTATTTCTTGTGTGAATAGTATCGGTTAAAAGACTTGTATGGGTTGTAATTGAAAAAATAAACTTGAATAAAAATCTGAGTTTTTGTATAATGTAAGCTTGAAGTTGAAAGCGCAGTTCATTTGTCATTGAAAGGGTATAAAGGAGGAGTTTGTGCCCATTTTTTGTAATTTTATCGAATAGAGGAAATCTGAACTATGAAAAATATACACTTATTGACCGTTTTGACATTATTAATGAGTGTTTTTTGCACGGCGGCGATTGCGAATACCTGGACCAATGGAAGCGGCAACAATCTGTGGACGACGGGTTCCAACTGGAATGGCGGCGTTCCGGACAGTGGCGACTCGGCCGAAATTTCGGAAATTACACCGGATCAATGTGTCATTCAATCCGGTGATAATGCCGTCTGCTCGACGATGAATATCGGCACCAGTTCGTCGAATCCGGGCTATTTGGTTATGACTGGTGGTAATCTCAGTACCAACGGCTGGTTCAAGGTCGGCCGTGATAGTTACAATGTCGGTGGCAATGTCAGTACGTTTACGATGTCTGGCGGAACGGTATATGTGCCTTCAAAATACTTTACCATTGCGGAAACTGATAATACGGCCGGCAATGTCGAACTCAGCGGAGATGCGTATATCTACGGGCCGTCACGAACCAATATCGGCAATCATAATGATTCCGGCACGAATACAGCCGTCGGAACGATGACTCTCAGTGGTAATGCATATTATTCAAGCAGCAATGTCAATGTCGGAAATAACGATTATGCTTACGGCACATTAACGATGCTCGGCGGCGAATTTGTCAGTACCAGCGGCTTTACTATTGCACGAACTTCCTCATCGACCGGCCGGGTTTATCTCAACGGCGGTACTATTTCATGTCTTAGTTTTTCGATGGGTTCCGATGCCTATATGAATATTGAAGACGGTACGCTTGTTGTCAGCGGCGATGCGACCGGTACGATTAACGGTTATGTGACAGCTAACAAAATCCAGGCCTTTAACGGATCTGTTCCAGTGGATGTGTTTTTGGACGGCGGCCAAACGATTGTTCAGGCCTCCAGCGGGGCGATCGGGCAGGCATTCGGCGAATACCCTTCAAGCGGCAGCAGCAATATCGCCCCGGATGTAACCTTGACATGGTCAGCGGGTAATTATGCGGTTAGCCCGAATATTTCATAAAAATTTATAAAAAAGACTTGCGCGATGGGTTAAGT
>CAZFDE010000060.1:0-15465 GCA_964517795.1 uncultured Pirellulales bacterium
TAAAAATTTTTTAGGGCGTTAATCAGAGCAAATAGAGTGCCGAACAGGATTGGGACAGTCACCTATTATTACTAAACTTACCGGGAAGGGATAGACTATAATAATCATTTGTAATATCCATCGCCTTGTGGAGCACAAAAATATATACACGCTAAAAATTGGAACAAAAATGTTCTTGCCTTTCGGCCAAAATATGGTATAATATGTATCAACGTGAGGGGCCAAAACCCTCAGGACAAGAGGTGCGATTTCATCGACACCCTACAATTAAATCTTCGTATTTCGTTCATGGGTTGAGCTGCGCGTATCGTCGGTCGTCCGGCGGCTGCGTCCAAGAACGGTTCAACGTATAACGCAATCGATATGCGCCGCGCAACCGCAACCGCTTTACGTTTCGTATTACGGATTTGCCACATGCAGCTAAAAACTCAAAACTCACGACTCAAAACTGCCCGCGGCCACCGGCCATGAGCACGACAACCGCCAACCGCAACCGATACGCGCCGCGCAACCGCAACCGCTTTACGTTTCGTATTACGGATTTGCTAAATGAAACTAAAAACTCAAAACTCACGACTCAAAACTGACCTCATGCGCCCCTTGGCCCCCTTGACCACCTTCGCGATATCAGGCCAAAAATGATGATTTTGAACCCATATTTGACCACCTTGCTTGGCCCCCTTGAACATATGGAAAAACTATGAGCGAAGCGAATTCCATAATCTACTCACTACTCACTGCGGCCAACGGCCGCCGGCCCCCTTGGTTAAGATAGGTCAAAATGAAACAACTAAGAACTCAAAACTCACGACTCAAAACTGACCTCATGAGCATCTTGAGCACCTTAAGCTTTTTGAGCCAAAATTGAGGATTTTCGTGCAATAGTTGAGCACCTTATGAGCACCTTGGACTTTTAGCCCAATAATAAGGATTTTCCAATGAAGATGCCGCTTTTCAACCCAAAAATAAGAATAGTCGCCCGAAGGGCCTCAACAATGCTACTCACTACTCACCATTCACTACTCACTGCGGCCAACGGCCGCCGGCCCCCTTGGTTAAGATAGGTCAAAATGAAACAACTAAAAACTAAAAATTCACGACTCAAAACTGCCCTCATGAGCACCTTCGGTTTTCAGCGCAAAAACAAGGATTTTTCAATGCCGACTACGCTTTTCTGCCATAAAACGCGGATTTTCAGGATTTGGAAATTTTTATTGAAATGTTTTGCCATTCAGATATAATTATGTGTTTTCAGTCATTTGGAGATTTCGCTATGAAGAAAGATATCCATCCGGAATATAAGAAAGTAACAGTCCGCTGCGGCTGCGGCAACAGCTTTGAGACCCGAAGCACGGCCAATGAAATCCACGCCGAGATCTGCTCGATGTGCCATCCGTTCTACACCGGCAAGCAGAAATACGTGGATACCGCCGGCCGCATCGAACGGTTCCAGAAGAAATACGGCAAGGCATACGCCCAAAAAGAACCGAAAAAGCAATAGCGTCGCGCAACGAAAATCGATAAGCTCCAGTCTCGATCGTGCAGAAAGCTCGAATCTGGAGCTTTTCGTTTATCCTTTTTTGGGCATGAACAGCCGTCATGGATCTTGAAAACGATTCCATTTTGAAAAAACTCGACGAACTGGACCGGCGATACAGCCAGATCGAAGCGCAGATCGCCGATCCCGAGATCGCCTCGGATCACACCAAAATCATCGCCCTTTCGAAAGAGCAGGGAAAACTCAAGGGGATTGTCAACGCGTATCGCGAATACTGCAAAACCGTCCAATCCATCGACGATACCCAGGCGATTCTCGACGACGATAAGGTCGAAGAGGATTTTCGCCAGTTAGCACAAGAGGAACACACCCAGTTACGTGAGCAAAAAGACAAGCTGCTGGAAGATATGATCAATACGCTGGTCATGGCCGACGATGCGTCGATCGACGCGGTGATCGTGGAAATTCGCGCGGGCACTGGCGGCGAAGAGGCGGCCCTGTTCGCGCGCGACCTGTATAATATGTATGTCCGCTACGCCGAGAGTAAACGCTGGAAGGTCGAGCAGCTCGATTTCGGCACATCGGATATGGGCGGCTTTCGCGAGGCGATCTTCAGCGTTAAAGGCCCGGGCGTCTGGGCGTATTTGGGCTACGAAGGCGGCGGCCATCGCGTCCAGCGCGTGCCGGATACCGAATCGCAGGGCCGGGTGCATACTTCCGCGGCGACAGTCGCGGTCCTGCCCGAACCGCAGGAAGTGGAGATCGAGATCGATCCGAACGATGTGGTCGAGCATGTCAGCCGTGCCGGCGGGCCGGGCGGCCAGAGTGTTAACAAGCTCAACAGTGCGATCAAACTCGAACACGTCCCCACCGGCATTACCGTCAGTATGCGGGACGAGAAAAGTCAGCACAAAAATCGCGCCAAGGCATGGCGGATTTTGCGCAGCCGACTATACGAGCAGACGATCCAGAAACAGGCGGCCCAGCGCGATCAGCAGCGAAAGACGATGATCGGCTCGGGCGACCGCTCACAGAAGATCCGCACCTATAATTATCCCCAGAATCGCGTCACCGACCATCGGATCAACCTGTCATTATACAGTCTCGATAAGATCATGGCCGGCAATCTGGATGAACTCATTGAGGCGATGCAGCAGCACGACCGCCAACAGCGAATCGAAAACCTTTAAGCGGAGCAGAAAATGATCATCGTAGTAACCGGCATGGTGGGCATCGACAAAAAAAGCTACCTCCGGAACCTCTGCACACTCGCCGAAGAACGCGGCCACACGACCCTCTTGTGTAATGTCGGCGATATGATGTATGCCGAAGCGCCGGATATTCCCAAAGGGCGGATTCTGGATATTCCACTGCGGCGGCTGCACCAGCTTCGCCGAAGTGTCTTCAAGGATATTATCGCCAAATCGCAGACTGCTGAAAACGTCATCGTCAATACCCATGCAACCTTTCGCTGGCGGCACGGCTTGTTTCCGGCGGTCGATTTCGACCAGATGCGTCAGCTCAATGCCGATATCTATATCTGTATGATCGACGGGGTCACCGCGATGCACCAGCGGTTGACCCACGAACACGCCATCGAGCATACGCTCAAGGACCTGATCGTCTGGCGCGAGGAAGAAATGATCGCTACTGAAATGCTTTGCAAGGGCATCGACGAGCGAACGCGGTTTTACTGCCTCGCCCGCGGCGCCGAGCAGGATACGGCCGAGATGTGCTATCGGCTGGTCTTCGAGCCGCAGCGGCCCAAGGCGTATCTCAGTTACCCGATGACCCATGTGGCAGGAATGCCCGAGGTCTTAAGCCAGATCCAGAACTTTCGACAATGTATGCACGAAGGGTTTACGTGTTTCGATCCCGGCGATCTGGAGGAATCGTATCTGCCGTGGCTGGCCAAAGAAGCAAAGGCAAAAGGGCACGCACAGCTCGAACTGGAGGTCACGGGAAACCCTGTAAAGCTGGACATTGAGCAAATTCATCAGATCGAAAAGGATATCAACAGCCAGATCTATTCGCGTGATTTTCTGCTGATCGAGCAGGCCGACATGATTATCAGTTTCATTCCGACTTTGCCGGACGGGCGGGCGGCGATCTCCAGCGGCGTCGAACGCGAACTGCAGCATGCCCACGAGTCGGCCCGGCAGGTGTATGTGATCTGGCAGGCCGATTACCCGCCTTCGGTTTTCGTGACCCAGACCGCGACGAAAGTGTTTGACAGCATGGAAAGCGCGATGAGATTCTTCGAACAGAAAGGACCTTTGAAAACATGATGACCGCTGAACAACTTGCCCCGTACATTGACCATACACTGCTCAATTCAATGGCGACCCACCTGGAGGTCGAAAATCATTGCGATCAGGCCGTCGAATACGGATTTGGTACAATCTGCGTGCTGCCGCGATGGGTCACATTGGCGGCGGACCGGCTGGCTCAAAAAAATGTGAATGTCGGCAGTGTCGTGAGTTTTCCGCACGGGGCCGATTCGACCAAGCAAAAGATCGCCCAGGCACAACAGATCATCTTCGACGGCGCCGACGAGATCGATATGGTGGCCGATTTGGCATCGATCCTCGAATCCGATGCAAAATATTTTACCAGCCAGATCCAGGCGATGGTGCGGATATGCCATTCGATGAAGCCGGCGGTTACGCTGAAGGTCATCATCGAGTCGGCCGCCCTGACTACCGATCAGAAGCTGTTTGCCTGTACGATCCTCGAGAAATGCAGCGTGGATTTTATCAAGACCAGCACCGGCCTGAATCCGGCCGGCGGTGCAACCCTCGAGGATGTCCGCTTAATCAAGCAAGCCGCCCCGGGATGCAGGGTCAAGGCCGCCGGCGGTATCCGTACCGCTCAGCAGGCGTGGGATATGATTGAAGCGGGCGCCGAGCGGATCGGGACCACTTCGGCGATCGCGATCATTCAGGAACTGGGAAAATGACCTCTGTCTCGACGCACTCAACGCGTTCGACGTGCAGCATTGCTTTTCGAAAAGCATCATCATCGGCAACCGTCGAACAGATGACGCATGTTATTTCTCTATTGGAACATCCGTTTATCTTCGGGGCCAACGAATCCCGCCGACAGGCCGGGCGATACAGTTATTTTTGTGCAACGCCCTTGCAGATTTTCGAATTTCATGCCCCAGAGGATGAGCCATTCAAAAAGCTGCAGGCGGTGCTGGACCAATACAAACTCAAGAAAAATCAGCCCGCTAATCTGCCCAAGGGCGTATTCGTCGGGGGCTGGGCTGGGTTTTTCAGCTATGAACTCGGCCGCTATATCGAAAAAATCCCGCAGACAGTTACCGATGATATTCCCCTGCCGCTGATCCGGCTGTGTTTTTACGATCGGGTTATCTGTTACGATCACTTGGAAAAACAGTGGTATCTTTTTGCACTTCGGATCGATGCCGATGATCCGCAGGCCAAGCTTGATCAACTGGCGGAATATCTGGCAAAGGCGAATGATACATCGGTCCCGAGGTGCGAGGCGGTAGAACTGGAATCGCCGGATCTTTCAAAATTCGCCTGTAATATGAATCAGTCCTGCTATTTCGATGCTTTGGCGAAGATTAAACAATATATCTACGATGGCCAGGTCTATCAGATCAATTTCTCCCAGCGGTTCGAGAGCGACTATACGACAACGCCGGTATCGCTGTTCAACTGGCAGAACCGATTCAATCCCAGCCCGTATGCGGCCTATATCGATGCCGGCGATTTTGCGATTGTCAGTGCATCGCCGGAGATGTTTGTGACGATTGATCACGGCATGATCCGCACCCGGCCGATCAAGGGCACTCGTGCGCGACTTGAGGAATCAAACGAAGCAAATATCCGTACCAATCGAAATAACATCGAAACCCTGCTCGCCAGCGAAAAGGAAAAGGCGGAGCTGAATATGATTATCGATCTGGAGCGTAACGATCTGGGCCGTATCTGTCAGTATGGGACGATCCATGTTACAGGCCCGCGGCGAATCGAATCGTATCCGACGGTGTACCACGCGCTTGCTGAGATTGAGGGACAACTTCGAAGCGAGATTACGTTCTGCGATACTTTAAAGGCGATGTTCCCCGGCGGCTCAATCACCGGTGCGCCGAAGGTGGCGGCCATGGAAATTATCGACGAAACCGAGCCGACTGCACGCAGCGTTTATACCGGCAGTATCGGCTATCTCGGGATCGACGGGATGGCGTGCTTGAATATTGCGATTCGAACGATTATCATTGCCGCCGGCAAGGCCTACGCCCAGACCGGAGGCGGGATCGTGGCCGACTCGAACGCGGATCTCGAATGGGATGAGACGCTCGTCAAGGCCCGGGCGCTGCTGGCGGGTATTGAAAGTGTGAACAAAAATGCAAAAGGTGTTTCTCAATAATAAAATCGTGGACAGTCAAGATGCCGCAGTGCCGGTCACGGACGGCGGATTTCTATACGGCGCCGGTCTTTTTGAGACGATGCGGGCGGCCAGCGGCAATGTCTTCGCCATCGAGGACCATCTTGAAAGACTGTTCGCATCGGCTGACGCGTTGGCAATGAAGATTTCATATGATACCGAATTCCTCAAGCAGTCCGTTGTCGATGTTTTAGGTGCAAACGATCTTTTTGATGCCCGCATTCGCCTGACGATGACATTCACCAACCATCAAGCTTCTACATTATTGATTACGGCACAACCGTATGAACCGCAACCTGCCGAATATTACCAAAATGGTGTTCGCATCGTGACCTCGAAGTATCAGCAGAGTCCCACCGACGGTCACAAAACCACCAGCTATATGCGGCGAATTAACGATCTTCAAGAAGCCCGCGAAAACGGGGCTTTCGAATCGATCTGGTTAACCGCCGACGGTCGAGTCGCCGAAGGGTGCGTCAGTAATCTGTTCATGGTCAAAGACGGAGTAGTCCTTACGCCGCCATGCGAAACACCGGTCCTGCCCGGCATCGCGCGAAAAACAGTGATTGCGCTGTGCCGTAATTTGGGTATTGCGGTCGAAGAAAAGTCGCTGACGCTTTCGCAATGCCGCCAAGCCGACGAGGTGTTTTTGAGCAATGTTATGATTCAAATCATGCCGGTCACCAAGTTCGATGATGAGAAAATCGCAGACGGCCATGTCGGGCCGATCACAAAACAACTCATGAGTGCCTTTGATCGTCATCTTAAAACACAATGCGGAGTAAAATCATGAACGTTAAGAATATTGCAGCAATCATTGACGAACAGGTGCCGCTGAAACTGGCCCAGGACTGGGATAATGTGGGCCTGTTGGTCGGCCGAGATAACAAGACCGTCAAAAATATCCTTTTAACGATCGATGTCACCAAGGATGTCGTCGCCGAGGCCAAACGGCTCAAGACCGATTTGATCGTCAGCTATCACCCGGTCATCTGGGACGGGCTCAAGCAAATCACCAATCAGACGAAAAACGGTGTGATTCTCGAGCTGATTCAAAAAGATATCGCTGTCTTCTCGATCCACACCGCGCTGGATACGGTTTGCGGCGGGGTCAATGACGGGCTGGCCGAGATGATCGGAATCAACAATCCGCAGCCCTTAGGCGATTTCGTCAACGATCCGCAGGGCGATCTATATAAACTTGTCGTCTATATCCCTGTGGAATCAGTAAATATGGTATCCAAAGCGATCTTCGATGTCGGCGCCGGCCATATCGGCAACTACAGCCGATGCAGTTTTATGGCCGAGGGGACCGGCACCTTTTATCCGCTGCAAGGGGCAAATCCTTCGATCGGCAAACGCGGCAAGCTGGAAAAGGTCAGTGAAATGCGATTTGAAACGATCGTTCCGGCTACTCGGTTGCAGACTTGCATTGATGCGATGCTCGACGCGCACCCTTATGAGACGCCCGCCTACGATTGTTTTCGGCTGTACAATCATATCGATAAATACGGGCTCGGCCGCATCGGCAAATTAGCCAAGCCGCAAAAAATTTCGACGCTTATTCAAAAAATCAAACGCGCTACCGGCGTCAAGGCCGTCGGGATCGTCGGCAATGCGAATCGCACCGCTACATCCGCGGCCGTCTGCGCAGGAACCTGCGGCAAGATCGTCAATCAGGCCATCGCCGCCGGGGCCGATCTGTATCTGACCGGCGAACTCAAACACCACGAGGCCTTGGCCGCCCGGGAGGCCGGGTTGACGTGTTTGTGCCTCTCGCACACCAATTCCGAAAGATTCATATTGAAAAAATTCGCAAATCAGTTAAAAAAGAAGCTAAAGGACGTGAAAATCAGTATCAGTAAACAGGATACCGACCCATTCACATGGAAAGCCCTATGACCGAAGAAAAAGAAAATATTATTCAAGATTCGACAGAAACCGAAGAAGTAAACATCGACGAAGCTGAGCTCGATGAGACGCAACCCGATTCAGATACCGAGGATATCGATACCGAGCCGATCGATAACCTCGAACAACAGGACGATGAACCCGAGGATGATGACGAATCATCGGATGAAGAATCCACAGGCGATATCGAGGTCACCATCGAATCGGTCGTCGAATCGGTCCTGTTCGCCAGCGATGAGCCGCTGACGGCCAGCCGCCTGGCCAATATCATTGAGATCGATACCAAGGCCGTCCGCGAAAACATCAAGAAACTCAATCAAATCTACAAGGCCGGCAATCATGCCTTTCGCATTGAGAAGATCGCCGGGGGCTACCAGATGTTGACCCTGACGCCATACAATAACTGGCTGCGCAAATTGCTGCGGTCGCGCGATACCGGCAAGCTCAGCGCGGCAGCCCTGGAGACACTGGCAATCATCGCCTACAAGCAGCCGATCATCCGTGCCGATATCGAGAATATCCGCGGCGTGGCGGCCGGCGATATGATCCGAAACCTGATGTACAAGGGTCTGGTCAAGATCGTCGGGCGGGCCGAAATCCTCGGACGACCGCTGCTTTACGGCACCACCCGCAAATTCCTCGAAGTCTTCGGCCTCAATTCCCTCAAAGACCTGCCCAAGATCGAGGAGCTCAAACAACCACCGCAGTAAACGATGCACGATTTTTTTTTCGCCGGCTTTCAGCGAAAAGAATAAACATATGACCGATTCTGCGCTTGTAAAAATGAGTTTTTCAGCATAAACTCCGCTTTATGGCTATCAGACCGGATCAAACTGTACGGGACACACGCACACCGATGCGAGATATATTCGGTTATGCCATCGGTGACGGGGCGTATTCGCTGGTGCTTAATACCGTCGGCGGCTATGCGATGGTCTTTTATACCGAGGCGATGGGACTGCATTATAAATGGGCCGCGGCGGCAATTGCCGTGACCACGCTCTGGGATGCCATCACCGACCCGCTGATGGGCCATATCACCGATAACACGCATACCCGCTACGGCCGCCGTCACCCCTATATCCTCTTCGGGGGACTGTTGATGGTACTGAGTTTTTATTTTTTATGGGACGTGCCAGCGATTTTTCAATCTACGATGACGATGCTGTTTGGGTATTTGCTAGTGGTAAATCTGATGATGCGAACGGCGGCTACGGTCTTCGCGGTTCCCTATGGCGCGTTGGGATTCGAGGTCTGCACCGATTACGACCAGCGGTCGACGCTTCAGGGGATTCGCAGTTTCTGGAATATGGTGGTGAATTTCGCCGGTCCGGCTATGGCGTGGTCACTGTTTTTTCCCGATACCGGCGACCAGACCAGCACCAAAGAAACAGCCAATTATATCCGGATGGGCGGTGCATTCTCGATCGCGGCGGCGATATTCATATTGCTGGTGGTCTTTGCGACCCGAAAATATATGCAGGATACCCGCCACTTGCGGCCGACGGCCGGGCGCGGAAGCAAAGGCTTTTTTATCGACATGCTCGATATCATCAAGGATAAAACACCGCGGACGGTCTTTGCATTCTGTTTTTGTGTGATCTGGGGGATTGCGTTAGTCGCTTCGCTGCAGATGTATGTGTATATCCATTTTATGAAATTCACCGGTATCGAAAAAACGATCGTCCACGGCGGCACGATGACCGGGATGGGCTTGTTTTCGCTGCTTTCACCTGTGGTTGCGCGAAAACTCGATAAAAAACCGACGGTTTTTATCGGCGTGGCGATGCATATCACAACAAATATTCTGCTGGCCGTGATTTTTCTGCCCGGCTGGTTCCAAACACAAACGCTGTTTCATATCGGCAGTTTCGCGGTGCGCTCGGGGACGCTGATCTTTTTTGTTCTGCAGCTTATTTATTGGGGCGGCAGCGGCATGATGTTCCCGATCTTTAATTCAATGGTCGCCGACATCTCCGAGATCAACAAATATCGAACCGGTGTGCTCAAGGACGGCGCGTATTCGGCGGTTCTGAGTTTTCTGTTCAAGGCCTCCCAGTCGATCGGCCTGTTGGTCTCCGGCTGGTGCCTGGCGTGGGCCGGTTTTCAGGTCGGCGCCGAAACGCAATCGCCTCAGGCGGTCTGGAACCTGGCGGCCATGATGTTTTTGATCAGTTCGTTGATCTCGCTGGCCTCGATGTTCATTATGCTCAAGTACCCGGTTTCCCGCAAATACATGCAGCAGATCAAGGCCGAGCTTAAAACAACCGAATCCTAATTTTCCCTCAAATAGAGGGGTACTGAAAACGTCGGCCAATTTGAAGTCCGACTTCAAAATAGCCGCTTTTTTTACCAAGTCCAGGTCGTGCTGTAGCGGACGGTTTCGGTCGAGTCGGCTTCAATTCTGACGGTGAATCGGGCCGTGGTCGCATCGCGTTTCTCGTAATCGTGTGTACTCTTTTCAATGGTCCAGTTCACCCACATCGGAAACTTCTCATCGACGAAGACCGTTACCGGTTCATCCTTTCGGTTTCGCAGCTCGATCTCGTGGGTCTCTTTTCGCATCCGCCGCCCGGCCTGATGATCCGTCATCTTATGTTCGGGGACAATGTCGAAGGCGTTGCCGATATACAGCGAGAGCCGTTCCTTTCGAGGCGTATGGTCGATCAGATCCTCGCCGACGAATTCCAGCGAATCGTCGGCCGGGTCTTTCTTGAAGACCCGCACCTTGCCTTTGGGAAGGGCAATGCCGAGCTGATTTTCCTCGGTGTTCTCGAACTCAATTTTGATCTGGACTTTTTCGGGGTTGGTGCTTCGCTCGTAGATGAAGACCTTCTCGGCGGCGACGCCGCGGGCCGGCTCGATGAATTCGATCTGCTTGACTTGGCGATTATTGATCGTGCTGGTGCGGCCGAGCGTGTACATATGATATTCCAGGAACGCCTTTTCCTCGAAACCGGCTGCTCTTGCATCTTCCATCATTGCCATTTCTTTGTAAATTCGTTGTCGAGGTGCCGCCGGCTGGACGCGGCGGACATCGCCGGCGATCAGCTTGATCGCGGCATCTTCATAGGTCGCGCCGCTCTGGTTGTTGATAGTGACCCAGCCGCTAAAATCCAACGACTTATCATCCTCGCCCAGAATCGCCGTATAATCCGCCTTCCAACTGATATTCTCAGTAGTGTAGGTTGTGCGGCACTGTTGGGTACCCGCCTTTTCGCTGTGCGCCAGCCAGAGGAGCGTCGGGCGGGTGACCAGATCGTCGGGCATTTCGGTCAGAACGATATTTTCGATACTGCCGCGCTGAATAATCTCGAGCTGGTTATCGTCGCCCTTGAGGATAATCTCGCCGCCCATACTGGCCATCAGGACACCGGTGGCCGTGCGGCCGGGATCGGAACCGCTGCCTTTGATACTGACCTCGACCTGCTTGTCGATGTAGCGCTTTAAGAGACTATCGGTATTGACCAGGTCGTATTCATAATTTTGTTCGAGGATCGATATCTTGCCCGGTGCCGAGACGCATTCGAAGGTGACACTCGTCGGATCGATGGCCGAGGCGACATCAGTGAACTTCAGTTCGTTGATCCCTTTGTGAAATTTGAAGTCGCGCAGCTCGCGGACCACGCCGAAATTGTCGTTGTAGATTGTCAGGGCGGTTTTGCTCTCTGGCGGTGCGGCCGCACAATTGATCGTAAGAATCGAGATGGTTACTACGGCAAAAATCGTTTTCGCTTTCATGGTTTGTCCCCTTTCAAAATGGTTATTCATTTATAAAGGATTTGGTGCGATCTCATCGCACCCTACGTGATTTTCCCATAGCATGTTCGGTTCGTAAAGTAAAAGATTTGTAAAAAACAGGATGGTCCTTTGCCCCTTAGCGAATCCCCTTGTACCCTTTTAATTCGTTCGGAAACCGACTTTATTAAAATACACAAGGGACCGAAGTATATAACCGGTCCCTTGTGTTTTCATGAGTTATGCTATTCTATTTGAATGCTTCGACGGATTGGTAGAAGTCGATAAATTCCTGTTCGGTCATAATCTCGTCGAGTTGGCCGGTTTCCCACAGTTCGTCGAGCCAGTCTAAAATCTTATCAATATCCGGGATCTTTGCGTCGAGTTTTGCCCAGATCGCCTGGTTCGTGGTTTCTGGGGTTATGTCATAGAATTTCTGAGTGCGATCGATCAGTCGCTGCGGCCGGGATTGCATAATTCCGGTCATATCGGTCATCATCAGGTCGAGGCCGCCGCCCATCATCCTCTGGCTTTCGGGAAAATCATTATCGAGCATCCAGGCATTTTCCCAGCCGGGCGTCCAAAGCCAGTCCCGGGCGAAGATGAACAGGTCATAGCTATCGACATCGTTATCAGCGTCGAGGCTGAGCGATGGATTAGTGGTCTGCCAGGCATCAGCGAATATGGCGTAATCGAGAAAGTTGACGATATTCCCATCGCTGTGATTGTAGTCAGCCAGACTGTCGTAGTATTCATCGGCGCCGATATCGACACGACTATCACAAACCCGCCGTTCGCCATCGATATCGGTCTCGTCATAATTGCCGTTTGGGTCGCCGCCATCAAAACAGCGCGAGTCTCCGCAGATGTGCAGATCGTTCGGATCACTATTCATAAAACACGGATCGACGGTCATATTGCCGGTACCGCCGGAATAAGTGTTCACATCACAGTAGTTGACATTGCTGAATGTACCATAAAGATCACCGGCTGTATTACCGTAGATGATACAGTTTCGAATTTCAGGATTAGTGCCGCTGTATGACGCATAGATACCATAATCGCTGTTTTTATAAAGGGTATTGTTACGGATCGTTACGTCGGTACAAGTACTGTTCAGATAAATTCCAGAATCGATGTTATCATGAATCCAGCAGTTTGTGATCTTCGAAGACGAACTATTTTCCATATAAACGCCATGTTTGCCATTATATCGAACAATACTGTTTTTAAGCACCAAATCATCGGCGGCGAAGTAACCATATAGCCCATGGCCATCGTTTCTTTGCAGGATGCAGCGATCAAGCGTTAAATCCGAATTGTCGAATTTAATCCCATTATCAATATGATTTTCGAACAGACTGGTTTCTATGTTTGCTGACGCATCACAACACAAAGAAACACCCCAGAATGCTTTTTGATTGCCGTCGAAGACAGACGAATCAATATGGATTAAGGCACTGTCGTCACACAAGAGTCCATATCCACATGACCGATCGGCCTCAAAGATACAATAACTAACGGCAGCAGATGAATAATCGTCGTCTAAGAAAATTCCATGATAATGATTGTTGAAAAAATTACAGTTATAGATATCTGATTGAGAAGCATTCATGATTTCAATACCGGTACAATTATTGATCAACGAACAATTTGCAATTGAAACATCGGCATTATTGAGGTAGATGCCATGAAATATGGCATCCTTGGTATTTTCGTAGTCTTTCTTTCGGATGGTAAAGCCGTCAATGACGGCATTGTTGATATCGATTGCTTCGAGAATCCGATTAACGCCATCTTCGGAATCGGGGCCAACCTGTCCTTCGAGAATGGTGATATGGTTAGGATCGTCCAGATTTCGCTGGTCTGTACTCGTTTCTGTGCCGTCGAAATGGCCGAACAGGCCGACATTATCCAATAATTCAAACGAATAGGTCTTATACTCCGGTACGTTTATATCGGCGACCGGTTGATAGGTTCCGGCGGCCACCCAGATATCGGTAATCTCCGAGCCGAGCGATTTTGCACCGGTCAGGGCGTCCTGCAGATCGGTGTAAGCGTCTTGCCAGTTGGTGCCGTTCTTGTAGCCGTTGGCGTCGTCGTTGACGTAAATAATACTCGAACCGTAGTTATCCACATTGACATCACACGTGGAAATAACAAGATAGGTATCGCCCTCCATTTCAACCTTGTTGGTAATGGTGTGGCCGGGGCGGGCATAGAAATTGACCTTTGTCTTTATCTGAATCGTGCTGCTGTCACTGGATGATATGTCATTGAGGTCCCAGGTAACGGTATGGTCGTTAGGATGATAAACGCCGCCACCGGAAATTTCGTTTTCGTTTGGCCCATTCACTTCTTTAGGCAGGTAATCGGTGATCACAACGTTGGTGTCAGCGTAGCCGTTGGCGTCCCACGCGATATCGTAGATCAAGTAGTTGCCCAATGCCTGATAGAACGGCATGACGGGTGAATTGGTCGGGTCGTTATTGTCCTTGACCAGGCTGAAAGATGGTACCATTTTGAACCAGCCGCCAACAGCCACTCCGGCCGGGCCATAAATGCCGGCATTTTCTTCTGTGTCCTGTAAAACGAGGTTGCAGTCATAAACCCTGAAATCATTAAGATATGTTGTACAGTAAACATAGCCTGATTCTTCATCTACATCAACCCCGATGAGTTGGGCTGAAGAATAATCAGCCGCAATTTCAACTTCACTGCTGGTGTAAGGACTGGTGGTCTGTGTTCGGACTAAATAATAATGGCTATCCCAATCACCCGTATAGAGATAGCCCCGCACGGGATCAACTGCTATGCCGACAGCACTTCTGTCGTTGCCATTGACTACAATAGCAATGCTGTGGTCATGACTCCAATCATTGGTATCGTAAACATGTACCGTTTTGGTATCCGTTGACACATACAATAGGCCATTTGTTTCATCCAGTGCGATGCCCCAGGCGTTTAAATAACCCGACGGCACTTGTAAATCATAATGATTATTTAAGATCAGCGTATCATTTACATCGTCACAGGAATACACATATAAATTATCTGTATTTCTTTGAATTGTATAAATCTTCTCGTTGGCTTGATCTATAGTAATTCCAGCAAGATCTGCTATGTCCGTATCGAATTCTCCTGCTTTTTCCAAAGATGCTGATGATGACCATGTAATCATATCCGAGTTTTCATAGGTCACAAATATTAGTTCCTTCTGCGGCCAGACGGCAATCCCCACAGCCCCGTAGCCCTGATTGTATCCGCCAACATTCACATCGGCCTGATGAGTTACCTGGTTCGCATCAATGCTGTAGGCCTGACAGGTGCTGGGATTGCCGTGTTTACTGATAATAAAGACGGATTTGTTCGCAAGAATGCTGTTTGATGTCAACATAAGGTAAATTAATGAAAAAAATTTCACCGCTCTCGACATTTTGATCACTCCTTAGAAAAAGATTATATTTTTTTACGCTCGTTTTCCTAATATAAAAGCTCCAATGCTTAGCAATAATAGCGATGATGGTTCTGGAACTATCTCGACATGTGACCAAGTGGGCGTATTCCAACAAGAAAACTCAAAAGGAGAATTGTTTTGGTAAAAAATTCCTTTGATAGAACCTTCGTTATTAATTCCACCAGCAGGATCATAAAGAACATTATAGGCATAAAGGTAAATTTTACTGTCATGACTTGCTGAAACATAATCTAAAGTAGCATAATATAAATTAATAGCACTATTATCATAAGAATCAAAGTAATTCGCCGTGCCGCCTTCAACATTTAATGTACTTTGATCTCTTGTGCTGATATGTCCAACATTTCCACCAATAAAATCGAGGATAGCGTCATTTTCTAAGAAAACTTCATCGTAATAAGGATCGCTGTCCGTCCATGTG
>CAZFDE010000061.1:0-15330 GCA_964517795.1 uncultured Pirellulales bacterium
CGTATGCCAATACGGGTGAAATCGGCTTCCGCGTCTGCCGAATTCCCTAAACAAACATTAGTTTTTTTTTATTCCGGACTGAATTTGTAAACGGACATTAATGCCTAAGGCCAGAGAGCGGCGATGAGGACGGCCCACCAGATACACATTCCAATCAGAGTTTTTGAAACAGCGCCGAGCAATTGCCCGGTGCCGGCCCCGAACCCGCTGTGGATCGAGCGGACCAAGGGTTTGTGGGTGATCAACTCGATCAGAATCGTACCGGCGGCCGCCCCAAGACACGCGCCGATCAGGGTTCCGGCGACGGGAACCGGGATGATAAACGTGCCGATGATCGCGCCGACAAGTGCCCCGGCGATCGCACCGGCTGAAGCCCAGAATCCCGCACCGGCCCGCCGGGCACCCATCGCGCCTGCGAAAAACTCGACAATCTCACCCAGCAGGGCCAACAGGGTAATCAAGATCAGAACCCATATCGAAAAGATATGATGCTCGGAAAATCGCCATGCAAACAGACAGGTCGCGATCACCATCAGCCAGTTTCCCGGCAATGCAAACGGCACCAGGATTACCGCAAAGGCATTGAATACGATCAGGATGGCTAAATAGATATAGATCATTGCTTAAATCTTTCGAACGGCTAACGCGAATTTTTCACGGCCTTCTTTGACGTATTTACGTTCGTAATTCGTCCCGACCAGTTCGTTTTTACCCGCCCCGGCCGGGTGCTCGAATTCCGCCGCTTCGAATCGGTTACGGTTTTGATCGAATACCCGGCACATCTGCTCATAATAATCCGCGTGATCGGTCGCCAATTGCACCCGCCCGCCGGGTTTGAGCGTCTGGTAAAGCCGGTCAACATTATCATCGGTGACGAACCGCCGCTTATGATGGCGTTTTTTGGGCCACGGATCAGGGTAATAAATATGATAACAGTCCACCGATCCGTCGGGAATATGGGTTTGGATGAACGCTGCGGCATCGGTCCGGGTCAGCCGCACGTTGCGCAGATCATGTCGCCCGACGCGGTCCACCGAATATCGATAATACTTGCTGGCCCATTCGATCCCCAGAAAATTCAGATTTGCGAATGCCCTGGCCTGGTGGATCAGAAACGTCCCGCGTCCGCTGCCGATTTCGATATGCAGCGGTGCCGAACGTCCGAAAATCGTCTCAAAATCCAGAAATCCGTCAAACGGACCCGGATCGATCACCACCCACGAATATATTTTAAATTGTCTTGCCGGCATCTTATTCCACACAATATTAACTCATCGCCTATTATAGACGATTATGCCGCTTATATGCAAAAACTGACTGATTTTCAGTAAATGGATGATTAAGTCGCCGGTCTTTTCTTTCGATAATTTCCTGCAGAACTGTTTTTGCGAATCAGGCGTATCAACTAACGGCATTGTTTAAAGGATAATACTATGATTCGCCATTTTTTACGACATAAACGCCGACAAATACTTATCGACGTGAGCACACAAAGGGACTTATTGCTCGCCGAAGGTTCATCGTGTGTCGGCAATCACCGTCGGGTTTTGAGCAACATTCGCCGCATGATGGCTTGGGCGCGCAAGAATCATATTCATGTCATATCGACCTGCGAGGTTTATCCGGCCGACAACGGTCATTCCTATTGCCTCGACGGCACCGACGGCCAGCGAAAGATCCCCTATACCCTGCTGCCGAACCGCCGCAGTTTCCCTGCGGACGAACATACCGCCCTGCCGCTGGATGTCTTTCGCCGATATCGCCAGATCATCCTTCACGAACGGTGCAGCGATCCGTTTGACGAACCCTGTATCGATCGGCTGCTCAGCGATCTGCGCAATTGCGATTTTATCGTGATCGGCTCGGCCGCGGAACTGTCGGTCCTGTCTGTGGTGCTGGGACTGCTGCAGCGCGGCAAAAATGTGACCGTTGTCGAGGATGCTGTCGGCTGCTGCGACAAGGCCGAGGGAAAACTGGCGCTTCGCAAAATGTTTGCCAAGGGTGCCAAGATGGTTTCAGCCAAATCGTTTGCCGGGACCAGCCATCTGCGCTCCGTTGGCGTCTGCGACTGCAAGCTTTGCCGAGATCGATTGCAAAAAACGACGCAAGCTGCTGTCAATTGAGTCGGTAAGACTCGCATTTTGTCGGCGTGAATCTCATATCAAAATCCCCTTTATGATTTTGTATGCTGCATCTGTTTTTCTAATCGTTGCGAACATGGGGTATCGGATAAATATCAGCATCGGGGGCTTGTTCTTCTTGCAAAATAGCGATGTGCGGCTATAATGGGCGCTGATCGTTACAGAAATCGAAAGGAGGCTTGCGATGTGGATCAAAATCGCTTTGGCGATCATTGTTTTATTCGCAATTATCATCGGCATCGGCTATTTTACATCCAACGATTCCGAACCGAACAAATCGTACACCTATCAGGAAACGATCGCCCGCGATGATGCCCGGCTCCGCGCTGATCCGAATGTTGCCAAAGTTCAGGCCCAGCAGCAGGAAATAACCGCCGACGCTGATATTGTCGAGAGCGCCTCTACCGACGAAGTAAAGATGCCGGAATTTCGCGAACTCTCGATCGAAGAAGAAGTCGATGCGCAGCGGCTCTTTGAGATGGCGCTGGCCGAGCGAAAAATGGGCCGCCTGCCGGTGGTGACATATAAAAACATGGTGGACTATTGTCGCCAGATCATCGAAAAGTTCCCCGGTTCGGAATATGCATGGAAGGCCAAGCGGATGCTGGCGGATATTCCTGAGCGTTACCGCGAGCAATATGAGATCACCGACGAAGAACTGAAATTCTAACGCAGGATTGATTCATGGAGGATAAGATGCAAACGATCTGTCAGGGCAATATACCGGTCCTCGAGATCACCGCGGCATGCCTTCCGGAGGCATGGGAAAAAACAGTCCTGGCCGTCTGGGATAACGGCATTACGATTAAGACCCAGTACGACAAGCCCGAGGATCCGCCCAGCCGCGATGCGACGGTCATGGTCACGATCGCCGATCCGTTCAATGAGCCGCGGATCCATAAGAATTTCCCGGGCGGGCCCGTAGAACTGGAATCCTATCGTCAGGAAGTGGTGGACGGGATTCACGATCATTGGATCGATCCGGCAGCGGGCAAATGGACGTATACCTATCATGAACGAATCTTCGCGTATTGCCCGGTCGATGATCTGCGAAATCCCAATACCGCCAAGCCCTTTAAGCCGTTCGACCAGATTCAGTACATCATTGATGCGCTGAGTAAAACCGCTCATACACGACGCGCACAGGCGATCACGTGGATGCCGACGGCCGACCCGATGACCGACGACCCGCCGTGCCTGCAGCGAATCTGGTGCAGGCTTGTGCCCGATGAGGCCGGCACCTTCTGGCTGAATATGAATACGCACTGGCGCAGCCGCGACCTGTACAAGGCGTGGTTTATGAATGTCTATGCCCTGACCGAACTGCAGCGGATCATGGCCGAAAAGATCGCCGCCAATATCAACCAGCCCGTTAAGGTCGGCCGCTATGTCGATATCACCGACTCGCTGCACATCTACGGCAGCTATTTTCGCGATGTCGAGCCGGAGATCGAAAAAATGCGGCGAATCCCCTATACCGAGCGGGCATGGGAAAGCACTCACCCGGCATTCGAGATGCTCACCGCTGAGGCGAAAGCGAACCTCGCCAACGATCCAGATTACTACGCCAAAGGACAACAATAACTAATGGATCAACCATTTACTGAGAAATTAGCCAAAGAAAAAGAGCGGGTTAACCGGATGCTGTCGGAAATCCTGTCCGACTATGCAGATATCGAGCCGGGCCTCAACGATGCGGTTACCTATTGCCTCGATGCACCCGGCAAGCGGATTCGCGGGGCACTGGTGATTATGGTTTCTCGGATGCTTTGCCAAACCGAAAACCCGGACGCCGAGATTGCTGCTGCGGCCGTCGAGATGGTGCATACCTATTCGCTGATCCACGATGATCTGCCGGCGATGGACGATGACGATCTTCGCCGCGGCCGGGCAACCTGTCACAAAAAGTTCGACGAGGCGACGGCCATTCTCACCGGCGATGCGCTGCTAACGATGGCGTTTGAGATTGTCGCGAAGAAGGTTGCTGAACCCCAAAAGGCGACAGCTTTGATCCGCACGTTATCTGAAGCGGGCGGTCCGCACGGCATGGTTGGCGGACAGGCCGCGGACCTGACCGCAGCGAGCAATCCCGATATTCTCTCAGACGATAATGCCGCACAGCAGCTCGAATCGATCCACATGCGAAAGACGGCAAAAATAATTTCTGCGGCCGCGGTCATGGGTGCGATCTGCGGCGGTGCGGATGATAAACAGATCGAGAATCTTCGCCGATACGGCCTGAAGGTCGGGCTGGGTTTTCAAATCGCCGACGATATCCTCGATGTCAGCGCGACCTCCGAGCAGTTAGGCAAAACCGCCGGCAAAGATACCCGCTCGGGAAAACTCACCTACCCAGCTTTAATAGGCATGGCCGAATCGCAGAAACTCGCCCAAAAAATCGCCGACGAAGCCATCGACGCCCTGATCCCCTTCGGCCCAAAGGCCGAATCCCTCCGCCAACTCGCCAAAATCCTGCTCAATCGAAAAAAATAGCCATGCACCCACCTTACAAGGAAAGAAATTTTCATATCTCTATTTGTATAAAGATATTATGCAAATACTAATTTCATACTAATTTATTTAATATTAGTATTTAGGGCGGACTGAATGGCCTTTTTTAGCAAAAAAACGATGTCTGTTTAAAAAATATTATCGGCTAATTCAAAAATAGATTTTGAATTAGCCGATATTTATTGTATCATGGCTAAAATGATTCAACGCAATTTGCTAAACGAAGTTCAAAAAGCGGCCGATTCTTTTGCGGTCGTTACACTCACCGGGCCTCGGCAGAGCGGTAAATCCACGCTCTGCAAAATGGTCTTTAAGCACCATGATTATGTCAATCTTGAAGCACCGGATATTCGTCGTTTTGCAATGAATGATCCGCGGGGTTTTCTTTCGCAGTATCCCAATGGCGCAATCCTTGATGAAATTCAACGATGTCCGGAATTGCCGAGTTATCTTCAGGTCCTCGTTGACCGGGACAGACAGAAAGGCAAATGGATTCTGACCGGCTCACAGAATCTTTCGTTGCTCGAATCGGTGAGTCAGTCTTTGGCCGGCCGAACGGCGGTGCTGCATCTTCTGCCGCTGACCTACCCTGAAATATGCCGATTCAATGCTTATCCAAAAGAGATCGACGCGTTAATGCTCACGGGCGGATACCCCGCCATTTACGATCAGAAAATTGATCCATCCCAATGGCTGCGCGCCTATGTCGGGACATATATCGACCGCGATGCCCGCAATATCACCCGAATAACCGATCTGGTTACGTTCCAGCGTTTTGTCGAATTGTGTGCCGGTCGAACCGGACAAATGTTGAACCTTTCGTCGCTTGCCGCCGATGCCGGGATCAGCCAGCCGACAGCAAAAGCCTGGCTGGGAGTCCTTGAAACCAGTTTCCTGGTATTTCGGCTGGTCCCGTTTATCAGTAATATGCGTAAACGATTAGTTAAAATGCCGAAGCTGTTCTTTTACGATACAGGCCTGGTCTGTTGGCTGCTGGGAATTCGTTCCGCCGACCAATTGCGAAACCATCCTTTGCGCGGGGCTATTTTTGAAACATGGATTGTTTCAGAGATTATTAAGCACCGAACGAATCAAGGGCATGAACGCGGCGTTTATTTTTATCGCGATCGACAAGGCCGTGAGATTGACTTGATCATCGAAGAACCGAATGCACTGCATGCCATTGAAATTAAATCAGGCCAGACTATTGGCGACGATACACTCCAAAAATCACTGCGCTGCGGCGAGCTGCTCGGTCCTCAAGGCCGCACCCGAACAACCATTATTTATGGCGGCAATGCCCAACAGCAAGTTAAGGACATGTTGATTGTACCCTGGAATAAAATAACCGAATCCACAATTGACAGCGAACCGATCGTTTGAATATGAATTTGGGGGTTGAAGTGAGGCTGACCCCTTTCGCCAATTCGCCAAAAGCCTGCTCAATCGAAAGAAAATAAAATCTATGGATTTATCTTCGTTAGTTAGTCTTTTACATTTCGATGACGGTGTTTGTTTTTCGGGCGGTCTCGGCGTCAAAGACCATCATGTGCGATTCAAGACTGTCAAGCGGCCCGGAAAGAATTAGCGAAGGATCGTTACTGGCCAGGGCACTGACAAACGCCTCGATCAGAGCCATATCCCCCCCGCCGTGGCCGCCGATGATCGATGCTTCGCTGGAATGCATATCGATTGTTTGTCTGCGGTCGGTCAGAAAATCGTAGATCGTGATGCTGTCTCCGTCGCCGTAGATCTCGCCGCGGGTGCCGAAAATGCTCGTTCGCCGGTGGCCCATCTCGGTAAACGCGGCCAGTGTAAACGTGGCCGTCTGCCCGCCGGCGAACTGCATACTGACGACCTGATGATCGGGGACAGTATTGTCGCAGTGATAGACACATCGCCCGTAAGGGCCGGTCCGCAGCGCCTCGGTGACGCCCTCGACGGTCAGATCGTCGGTAATAATATCGACCGGCCAGCCGCTTTGGCTGGCTTTGATTCGTTCGATATAGATTTTTTTTGCCGAATAGGGACAGTCCGCCTCGACCGGGCAATCCAAACACCGCTCGGCCGCAGTTGGCGGGGCGCATTCGCACTTAAAATGCGACAGGTTCGCGAACGAGCTGATCTTCGTACACTTGCCACCGATGATATAAGAAATCCAGTCCAGGTCATGACAGGATTTGGCCAGCAGAATCGGGGAGACTTCCTCATTGGCCCAATTACCGCGGACGTACGAATGGGCGAAATGCCAATAGCCAATCGGTTCGAGTCGTTGGACGCTGACGATCTCGCCGATCGTACCGGCATTGATAACCTCTTTGAGCTTCTGCGTATAGGGGGTATATCGCAGCACATGGCACACAGCCAGCATGACATTATTCGTCACGGCCGCATCGGCGATCTGCCGACATTGGTCCGGACCAAGCGCCATCGGTTTTTCTAAAAGAACATGGTATCCCCGCTCGATAAAGGCCAGTGCCGGCTCGACATGCATATCGTCCTGCGTACAGATCAGTACCGCATCGGCCAATTTCGGCTTTTCGGCGAGCTGCTGCCACGATTCGAACTGGTTTTCCGGACCGATTTTGTGCCGGCCGGCCATACTCTGCCGCTGAAATTCCCGCGGCTCGGCCACAGCGACGACCTTCGCCCGGTCCGGATGCTCCAGCACATAGCTTGCGTAGATACCCCCGCGGCAGCCCGCGCCGACAATAATCAACTCAACTGGTCTCGATTGGGACGTCATTGATTTTTATAAATCCTAAGCTGTAAACCATAAATAGTTAATGGACAAACGGGCCAGGTTCCGGTGCGCTACCTTGAATCACCGACCAATACCAAAAGCAGTGTATAAAGAAACGATTGAAATAGCAACCTTGTCCTTTCAAAGAACCGATGAATCCAAAGACATAGGCGATGAGGTTTATATCCAGTGTATGACAAGCAGATTTAATAATCCGTGTGGTTTTCTCGCGAATATATGCCAAAGCAGGATCGGCCAAATTAATAGGATAAGCAAAAAACACACACTCATGCCGACGGAGATCCGCATTCCAAATGCGACAGGGACTAAAATAATAATGTTCGCCATATATGCGAATTCAGGTCAAACACCTGTTTTTGTTCGAGAAAAATTTGTCATTCATCTGCACCATCAAGCCACTGAGTAGCGAGCATCGCGAGGTCTTCCAGATTGACCAGACAATCGCCCGTAATGTCCGTATCGGGACAAACGCACTCTGTCCGAACAATGGTCGCATTGCTGTAAAACTCTTTGATGACAGTCCCCTGGCCACCGCAGGCGGTGATGCCATTGATCCAGTGGTACGCATTTGTTAAATCTTGCCACAAAACAAGCGTCCCATTGCCACGAATGTCAAAGGTTCCATTCGGGGGAGAAAAAAACAAATCATCCGCATAAATGATGCCGTCGTTGACTTGAATGTGACCGTTGGGCATTGTTAACTCGCCGGTGATGTTGATCACGCCGCCGGTCATTGTAAGCGTTCCTTCACCACCCTGGTCTCCCAGATCGACATCACCGCCAACGGCCAGGTATCCACTGTACATGTTCAGATTACCATAGCCGCGCGGACTATAATAATAACCCACTTTCAGATTGCCCCCGACGGTGACATCATCGTGAATCTCAAGAGTTCCGGTACCGGAATAGTTACCCAGTGTTGTATCGTCACAGATATGCAGTGAAGCGCCCGGATAGACCTTGACTGCGGCATCATCGCCAAATTAGGCAATAATCAGTTGTGCGGCTTCGGCATAACACCCCACACCAATGCGTACAGGGCCTTCGGGGGTGCTGTTAATGATGGCAGTGTCAGTAGAAATTGGCGGGCCGTAATCAAACCACCAGTTGGCCGAATTGCACCAATCCAGATTGCTGCCCGCAGGCGGATCCCAGGTGCTCGCAATCGTATTGACGGAAACGAACATTAAAAGAGCCAATAATAGAAAAAAGTGCTTCATCTTTCTCTCTCCAACTGAGATTTACCAAATACTCGGTTAAAAAAATAAATTCTCCTAATGACATCTACATTTTTACAAAATTTCCTGCGGCAATTCAAAAATATTCTTTTCCGCTTCATTTTCGCACCAAATTGGTTCCGCATAGATTATTCGTTATCCAAAAAGCGATTTATGACAAAACATTTATTGCAAAATACAAATTCATTTGTAATGTGCAATTTTTCAAGGAAAACACCTTCCTATCCTGTTCACCCAAAAATTCGAGCTACTTCTTGAAGCTGAGATAAAAAGGCCGAAAAAAATTGGGTATCCAATGTTAAAAAGTCAATTAAACCCGTCCACCAAATGCCGCTCCTGTATGCCCTTACTATTGGTATATTCCAAATTTATGATACATGTTGGATAAGGATATTTTTACAATTTTATAAAAAATTTTTCGTTTTATCCTTGCAATATGTAAGCTATAGTTTACAATTTTCAATGATGATTAAGCGAATTTTACATTATGACATTATTCAGTCTCTTAAGCATTTCCCGGCAGTCGGTTTGATCGGGGCTCGCCAAGTCGGTAAAACAACATTGGCGAAAATGATCGTGGACGAATGGCCACAGGAAAGTATTTACCTGGACCTTGAAAACCCTGCTGATTACACCGTCTTATCTGACCCGGTCCAATTTTTATCTCGATATAGTGATCGATTAGTGATCATTGACGAAATTCAACAACGGCCTGAATTGTTTCCAGTGTTGCGTAGTTTAATTGACGCGAAAAGACACCCCGGTCGATTTCTGATATTAGGTTCATCCAACCCAAGTCTTATTCGTCAATCGGGTGAATCCTTGGCCGGCCGAATTGCCTATCATGAATTATCGCCTTTACTGCTCAATGAATTACCAGAAAACCAGATGGACGTATTGTGGCTTCGAGGCGGTTTCCCTGAGAGCACGCTGGCCCAATCAAATAATATATCTTTACAGTGGCGAGAAGATTTTACCATGACATATCTGCAAAGAGACTTATCGGCCATGGGATTTAATATTCGCATGCCGGCTATGACACTGCGGCGATTATGGCAAATGCTGGCTCATACACATGGCCAATTAATCAATCAGAATCAGTTAGCCGGCAATTTGGATTTATCGCGTCAATCGATCAAGCGGTATTTGGACATTCTCCAGGAAACATTTATGATCCGCATCCTGCACCCGTTTTATATCAATATCAAAAAACGCCTGGTGAAAACCCCAAAAGTTTATTTACGGGATAGTGGCATATTGCATACCTTGCTGGGAATCAAGAAAATGGAGGACTTATTAAGACATTCCATAGTGGGTATGAGTTGGGAGGGATTCTGCCTGGAGCAAATATTAAATCAAATGCCGCGGTCATGGGAACCCTTTTTTTATCGAACACAGACGCGTTCAGAGGTTGATTTGATCCTGCAAAAGCAGTTCGGAGAGTCTCCTGTCTTTGTTGAATTTAAAAACTCAAGAAATCCAAAACTGACGAAAGGATTCTGGATGGCGAAAGAAGATCTTCAGCCTCAGAAGGCCTATATCATTTATCCGGGATCACGCTGCTATCCGCTTGCAGATTCTGTTGAGGTTCTGCCTTTAGAGGATATCCAAAAAATCTGGCAACAATAAGCAGGATAATTCTCACCTAAGCCCGAGAAAGTTTGGGTATCCAATTTTAAAAGTTCGATTAAACCGAGTCCGCCAAAGATCGCTGCCTTGCCGAGTTAAAAAATTTCACAAAACCACAATATATTGTGCTTTTCCTATATTATCCATTTCAACTTCGGACCTTGTTTTTAGCCTTAAAATAGAGATTATCAGTACTGCTAACGATGCGTAAAATAGGTGAAATAGGTGACATGAAATCCTTATCTCTATATTTTATAATGAGTTAAGAATTTTTTGAAAAAAGCTGAAGTTTTGACCCACTATATGTCGATATCACCAGTGTTGCACAAGAGGCCGCTCCAAAAGGATTATGGAGCATACAACATATAGTGTTATCGGTCGTTGGCAAAAACGGATATTTGGCAACGGCCCAGTTTGGTAAAGGTAAGACGTTGTATGAATGATTTCGAACACAAAAGACGCGACGATTTACAACCGGACACGAATGAGAACATCGATGATCTGACTGTCGAGCAGGACGTGCTCATGGAGCAGATACTGGATAATATCAACCATACACCATTAGGGCAGGTCCTCAAGAAGATCGCCTCGCTACCGGAGGTACGCTGTCAAAAGGTGATGTCCGCCCGTCGCCGCATCAGTCAGGGCGAATACGAATTGGATGAATGTCTCGATCGTGCAATGGAGCGTGTGTTAGAGGATCTGACGGCATAAACGCTGCCTGAGTTGCCTCAACGAGCGGTTTAGCGATTCTCTTTTTACTATTTTTTATTCGATTGCTGTTCTACTGTTTATTATCCGACGCACTTTTTTTGAATTACCGCCACCTCTGATACCATGAATTTCGAGCGATGGTTTACATCGTTTACGCCTGTTGGTGCTGCAATTGCTGCCACGATTTTCGGCGGGTGGCGCGGATACCGGAATACACCGTCGAAACGATCATCAGCAGATAAACCACCGATGTGAACCAGTATCCCCATGCGGCTGTCTGGACATGGGCGGCTTTGATGACCACCGTGCCGATCCCGAACGATTGCAGGAACATTTTTACCTTGCCCGAGGCAGTGGCCGCAAAATCGACTCCTTTGGCCTCGGCAATGTGCCGCAGGGTGGTGACATAGACCTCGCGCGCGATCAGGATCGCCGCGGTCCCCCAGCGGATGATGTGCATGGTGATTTCGGAGAAATCAAAGAGTTTGGGTTCTTCGATGATCGCAAAACAGATAAACGCTCCGCAAACCAGCAGTTTGTCGGCCAGCGGGTCCATCATGCGGCCCATCTTACTGGTCACCTTCAGGGCCCGGGCGACCGTGCCGTCGATCATATCGGTGATGCCGGCGACGACGAAGATCACAAAAGCGATATCCAGAAAGAAGGCCGGATTCGTCTCGACCCGAGGCCAGTACAGCAGCATCCCCAGAAAAACAATGGTCAGGACACACCGCCCGTAGGTCAGGATATTCGGTATTTGCCGGATCAATATATGCATTGTTCTGAGTGTATCGGGTTTTTGACGTGATGTAAATTAAATTTGCTCGACGATCAGATCATAGTCTTTGACATCGACTACCTTGACCTCAACGACCTGTCCGGCTCTGGCGCGGCACTTTTCAATATAGCAGATACTATCGATCTCGGGGGCCTGGCCGTAGAATCGCCCCCGGCCGTGACGTTTGGATACCGAATCCACCAGGCACTTGAATTGCTGACCGTTCCGCGCGCGGTTCTTCTCGAAAGTGATCTGCTGCTGGCACAGCATCAGTTCTTCGCGCCGCTGCTGTTTGACTTCTTCGGATAATTGCCCTGCCAATCTCGCGGCCTGGGTGCCTTCTTCGGGATAATACGGAAAACACCCCAGGCAATCGAACTGTGCCCAGCGGACAAAATCGAGCAGCGTTTGGAATTGTTCGTCCATTTCGCCGGGGAATCCAACGATCAACGTCGTTCGCAAAACGATATCGACAACCGCCTGGCGCAATTTTGTGATCAGGCCGCGGATACTTTGTTCTGTATCCGGTCGATGCATGTGTTTAAGGATCGTATCATCGATATGCTGCAGCGGAAGATCCAGATAATGCAGAACTTTTCGGCTGCGTCCGATAACAGCAATCAATTCATCATTGATCGCGGTGGGATAAGCATAGAGGATACGAATCCATCGCAGCTTCTTGATCTTTTCCAGCTCGACCAACAGCTTCGCCAGGCCGTTATCGATCCCCAGATCGCGGCCGTAAACCGTCGTATCCTGCGCAATCAGGTTCAATTCGACCGTGCCGAAATCGACGAGTTGGCGGGCTTCATCGAGGATCAGATCCATCGGCTTGCTGCGATAGGGGCCGCGGATGAACGGGATGGTGCAAAACGAGCACGAACGATCGCAGCCTTCGGCAATACGCAGATACGCATAATGCGATGGGGTCAGCAGCAGCCGTGTCCGGTCATCGACAAAAGTCTCTGACCGGCCAAAGTGAAACTGTGTCGTATTCGATTCCAAGGATTCGCCAATAATGTTGACGATGTTATCGCGCTGGGCCAAACCAACCACCGCATCGATGCCGGTGACCTCGTCGGCTAATTCTTCTTTCAATCGCTCGGCCAAACAGCCGGCCACGATCACTTTTTTCAGCCGGGTTTTACCCTTGCATGCCAGGCATTCGCGGATCGTTTCGATCGCCTCGTCTTTGGCCGGGGCGATAAAGCCGCAAGTGTTGATCACGACCACATCCGAATCGGTGATATCGGCAACGATCATAAAGCCGGCCTGGGCGATTTCCGCCAGCATCCGTTCGGCGTCTACGACGTTCTTGGGACAGCCCAAAGCAATAAATGCCACCGTGATATTTTTTCTGTCGATTTTCATGGTAACTGGACGATAACAATAGCATAAAAAAGCAGTTACGTCTAACAGATTTCACCGGTTTTGACGTATCCGCCGCAATTTACACTTGATTTTTCTGCCCTGATGAGTATACTATTGAGTGGCTTAGAGGTCGTTTTTGAGGTGATATGCAGATTCAAAAAATAAATCAAATGATGTACAGAGTATTGCTGTGCGGGATGCTTTTTTTTGCAGCGCTGATTGCGGGATGCGGGGGGTTCTTTTCGCAAAAATCCGCTGAAGTTCAAACCCAGGTTCTGCTCAACGAATTGCGTCAGGTCCCCGAAAACCCCAATATCCGCAATCCACTGCCGGAATTGTACCGAAAGCCGCCAATGCGCATGGGTGTCAAGGACGGTGTGAAGGTCTTTTATTTCACCCGTCATCAGCCCCCAACGAAACTGGCCGAGTTGGTTCGCAATCAATTTGCGGATATGACCACTGACGGCAAAGGCAATACAATTTATGCCCCACATTATAAAATTGTAGATAATCCGGCCACCAACCAGCTTATTTTCGAATGCCCTGCGGATGAAGAGGCAGACAAAATCATCGATTTTCTGGAAAAAGTCGATGTGCCGCCCATTCAGGTCAATATCGATTGTCTGATCCTCGAACGGTTCGCCGATGTGACCATGGACTGGGAGACATCCGTCGAAGTCGAAAATTTCCTCGGAGAGGAGATTACATTAGAAGGGGTTTTCCCCGGCGCATCTTTGCGGGAGTCCGCACGTGCCGACCTCGGGCTGGATATCGGCTATTGGCGTAATCAGGGGATCGAAGGGCATCAATTCCGTGTACTGATCGACATGCTCGTTTCCAGAGGATACTTAAAGATCCTGATGAATCCGGTTCTGGAGACCACCAATGGTCAACCGGCAACCATCCGTTCACGGGAAAATGTCCCCTTAGAAAAAATTTATCTTAAGCCCGGATTCGATGAACCCTTTTCACTGACCGAATACCAATGGGTTGAAGACTCACTGGAAGTCACACCCTATGTCTATGCGGACGGTACGATCGGCCTGAAAACAAAAGCCCAAATTGGCTCTAAATCAAAGCCGGAGGGGGTTGTCCAGTTGTCTATTATTACAGAACGAGCGGTGGATGTTGCTGAAAACCGACTTGCACCCGGCGACAGCCTGGTGATCGGCGGTATTCGCAAGACCGAAGAACGGGTTGTCGTTCGCGGTGTGCCGTTTTTTAAGGACCTGCCGCTGATCGGTATTCTCTTTTCGAGTAAAGATTTCGAAGAAAAATCAAACGAGGTAATCTTTATCCTGACACCGAGTATTTCTTCCGGCGGCAGACCCGCCGAAGCGGTCGCCAACGAAGTGCGTAATAAATTCGCACCGCCCGAATATAAGCTCGGTCTGCAGGAACGGCTGACCGATCCGTTTGGGGCAGGTTCCTACACATCGGCGATCGAACAAAAAGCGGCCCAGGCCGAATTTGAGCGTTTCAAGGCTGAGATCGAAAGAACCGAGGCCCTGGAAGAGCTCTCAACGGTGAAAACACGCTTGATCCAAAGTGCCGAAGAGGTGCTTGCAGAAAAACAAAAGGTGGCTCATGCCACCGCCGAGGCCAAGGCCGCCCAAGCCGAGGCCGAACAACTGAAAAAACAGGCCGAACAGGCGAATGCCGAGGCCAGGGCTGCCCAGCAGCAGGCTCAAACCGCTCAGCAGCAAGCCGAAGCACTCAAGGCCCAGGCCGAAAAAGCACAGGCCGAAGCCGAGCAGGCCAAAAAACAGGCCACCGAACAGGCAAAACAATTGAAAGCCGAAGCCCAGAAAGCTCAGGCCGAAGCGCAAGCCGCCCAGCAGAAAGCCGATCAGGCAACCGCCGAAGCCCAGGCCGCACAGCAGCAGGCCCAACAAGCAAAAAAACAAGCAGAATCTGCCAGGAAACAGGCAGAACAACTGAAAGCGGAGAAACAGAAATCGCAACAGGATTCGCAGGCCCAACCGGCCCCGGCGAACGAACAGGACCCTAACACCAACGGGTAATCGTTAACAAAGCGAACAGCGTCGTATCGTTGTCGGTGAAGGTTTTTGGGCCTTTGAAAACCGAATCGAACCGAATCAAACATGTATCTTTTTTGAGGTGACTTTTTATTTCGTATGATTTTAAAACAACGCTCACATGAGATTATCAGATTTGAATTAA
>CAZFDE010000062.1:0-14960 GCA_964517795.1 uncultured Pirellulales bacterium
TTATCCGCTGAAAGTATATCGATAAGCAATAACCAATAACGCCGAATTGAACTTCGTTGTCAAATGACATACGTATCGGATGGCATGAACAGTAAGTCGATAATCATCCACCCAACCGCGGTCAGCAGCCTCGAATCTTAAAAGGGGTAACCGATATCCATTGCTTCGCGGAGGCCTTTGACAGGTCAAAATGCAATATCTTGAACTGCCATATTAAACCGCATTTTCTTTTGACTTTTGCCCGGATTTCAAATACGATGTTAGCCCGTTATAAAACAGCTAAAAGGCTATATTAAACGTAATACATAGGAGATGAACATGCAGGACAACCGAAAAGCTTCAACTTTGGCCAAAATTGACCGCTTACGCAAAACGCTGAATCACGAAGAACCCGATCGCGTCCCCATTACCGACTTCTTCTGGGGCAGCTTCGTCCGTCAATGGCAAAAGGCCCTGGACCTGCCCGCCGACCAAAATCCCTACAGCTACTACGATCTGGACTGGATGCCGACAATCCCGAACATGGATCCCCATATAAAATCGTTCCAGACCGTCAAGGAAACCGACGAAGAAGTAGTCATCAAGACGGGCTTCGAAGCCACCCTTCGAAAAGTCTATTCCCGTCCGATGCCCGAACAGGTCGATTGGGATATCAATACCATCGAAAAGCTCGAAGCGCTCGACTTCGACGACCCGGCTGACGATCGCCGCTTCTTCGCCGCCGGGGATAACCATATTGCCGGTGTCGGCGACGGTTTCCAGCGAAACTCGCCCGCCTGGGTCGATACCGTCAAAACCGCCCGCGAAGACATCGCTGTCTATGGCAGCGTCATCGAATGTGCGGAATTCCTGACCCGCGCCATCGGCCAGATGAACACCCTGCTGTGGATTGGCATGTACCCCAAACGCCTCGGCAAAGTCATCAATCGCGTCGGCCAGTTCTACCTCGACATGACCAAAGCCCAGCTCAAGGCCGCCGAAGGCCTGCTGGACGGTTTTGTCATCTGGGGTGACATGGCCTACAAAAACGATGTCTTCTTCGCCCCGGATTACTGGCGCCAATACTTCAAACCGTGGGTCACCGCCATCACCGCCGAATGCCACAAACACAACCTGCCGGTCATCTATCACGGCTGCGGCAACGTCAAAAAAGTCTTCGAGGATTTCATCGAAACCGGCATCGACGCCTATAACCCGCTCGAAGCAAAAGCGGGCCAGGACGCCGTCGAAATGCGAAAACAGTACGGCCATCGCATGGCTTTCTGCGGCAATAATAATGTCCAGATATGGGAAAGCAACGATCTCGATCAGATCCGAAAAGAAACGCTCTACAAGCTCAATGCGGCCAAGGGCGGTGGATATATTTTCACCTCCGACCACTCGGTCCCTACCGATGTCAAACCGCAAACCTATGACTACATCGTCAAGCTCGTCCGCGAATACGGCAATTACCCGCTGAACCTTGGCGAATTCGATGTAGCGATGGATTAAACAATACAAACAAGGAGTACAAAATGAAACGATACGGAATGGTCATCAAAGTCAGACCCGAAAAACTCGACGAATACAAAAAGCTGCACGCCAACGTCTGGCCGGAAGTCCTCAAACAAATCAGCGACTGCAACATCAAAAATTACTCGATCTATCACCGGGATGGCTATCTGTTCAGCTATTTCGAATACCACGGTGACGACTTCGAAACCGACATGGCCAAAATGGCTGCCGACCCCACGACCCAAAAATGGTGGGAGCACTGCAAGCCCTGCCAGCAGCCCGTCGAGACCGCCGAAGAAGGCCAATGGTGGGCCGACATGGAAGAAGTCTTCCACCACGATTGAAAAACCTTGCTACCTAACATCAAGTTGAACAGGAGAAATATGCAATGAAACAGCGTCTGATCACGTTGCTGATGGTTTTAATAGTTGGCGTTGCCGCTTTCGCCGCCGATGCCTGCTGCGACAGCAAAGATTACCTCAACGCCAAACCCGAAGCCGTCGAACAATTCCGCAAGGACCGCTTCGGCATGTTCATCCACTGGGGCCCGATCAGCCTCAAAGGCACCGAGATCGGCTGGTCGCGCGGCATTGACCGCTTCGACCGAAAACCAATCGGCATGGAAACCACCCAGGAATATGACAACCTCTACAAAGAGTTCAACCCCGTCCAATTCGAACCCAACGAATGGGTCAAAATCGCCAAAGACGCCGGCATGAACTACATGGTCTTCACCGCCAAGCACATGGGCGGTTTCTGCATGTTCGACACCAACGAAACCGACCACAAGATCACCTCCCCCGAATCGCCCTACGGCCGCGATATTGTCAAACAGCTCGCCGACGCCTGCCGCAAACACGGCCTGAAATTCAGCCCCTACTACTGCATCGCCGACTGGTACTACGTGGACAAACACGATGATTACGAAACCAGCTACAAGGACTACATCCACAACCAGATCAAGGAACTGTGCACCCATTACGGCCCGATCCAGTCCGTCTGGTTCGATTCCGGCCCGCACCGCCCCCCGATCGACACCCCCGCCCTGTTCAAAATGATCCGAAAGCTCCAGCCCGACGCCCTGATCAACAACCGCACGCTCGATCTGCCCGGCGACTACGACACCCCCGAACAGAAGATCGGCCGCTTCGAGGTCAACGAGCCATGGGAAACCTGCATGACCCTCGGCGACCAGTGGGCATGGAAACCCGATGACCGCATCAAAACCCTCAACCAGTGCATCTATATCCTGGTCCACACCATGGCGGGCGGCGGCAATCTGCTGCTGAACGTCGGCCCGATGCCCGACGGCCGCATCGAACCGCGACAGGTCGAACGACTCAAAGAAATCGGCCAATGGCTCGACAAGTACGGCCATACGATCCTCGACGCACAGCCCGGCCCCTTCAAATCCAACCCGTGGTGCGCCTCGACCTATAAGGACAACACCATCTACCTGCACCTGACCCGAACCGAAGGCGTCAAAAAGATCACCCTGCCGCCCATCGGCCATAAAATCACCCAATGCACCCTGCTCACCGGCGGCAAAGTTAAATTCAAGCAAAATGATGACAAGATCATGCTGCGGGTTAAAAAATCCGATTACGATTCGATCGACACCATCGTCAAAATGGAACTGGACGGCCCGGCCAAGGATATCGCCCCGCTCGATGTCTTTCAGGGCCCCCTCGAAGCTGTCGCGGCCAAGGCATCCAGCACCCACGATATCGACCCGTGGTGGGGCAAGGATTCCATCTACGGCTCCTATCCGCCCGAGCGGGCAATTGATGATAACTTTTTCACCATCTGGATGGCTAAGGCCGAGGACCGAAGTGCCTGGTTCGAGGTTGATCTGGGCAAGTCGCAGTTGATTGACAGGCTCTTGCTCAAGGAAACCCACAACGCAGTCGACGCATTCAGCAAGGAAGCCCCCGGCGCAATCGAAGCGTTTAATGTCGAATACAAAACCACCGAAACCGAAGATTGGCGGCCGCTGTTTGCCGACACCGCCATGGGCGACGATTATCTCAAGGTCTTCGAGCCGACAACCGTGCGTTTCCTGAAAATCAATATCACCGAAGCTGACGGCCAGATCGGACTGCGCCAGATCCACCCATACAGTCCGGTTGTCAAATAGCCCTTATAATGATATAATCCGCCCTGCGTTTTCAATGCTCGGTTAACCGCGAAAAATGGCATTGTGAGCGATTGTAATAATCGCGCGGCAATCGCGGCCGTCTGGCCGTAAGATACGAATCGTTTGGAGACTGAACATGCAGGCCTTTTTTTACGGCATGAGTTTTGGTGAAATCCTGATCATCGTCGTCATCGTCGGTATTATCGCCTTCGTCATCGGAAGACGTACACGAAAATAATTTATCTCAGTTTGAAGTCATAAATCTATAGCAGTGGATAATCGCCGGAAGCAGCAGAAAAAGTCATACCTGATCATTTCCGTCTTTTTATAGGGGTGCACTTCGCCGGAATGTTACTTTTTTCCGTCGCCTCACCGGTAAACCAGTAAGACCACGGCACATACGCTGGCCTCTTCCCCTCAAAACCTTCCCTGACCACATCCCATTTCATCATTCCAAATATTCCTTGATACCTTCCGCCCGCTTGTTGTACATCTCCACAAATTTATCAAAATGTTTTGCACCGGAATTACTCAACTTCTGGAAAAACTCTGCGACAGCCTCACACGCCTCAATATCCTGCTTCAGTAACTCAGCAGCATTAGTCTTATACTTTTCCTCACTAGGGTAACTTTCATACCAGACATTTCTCAAACCAAAATCGATCCCGATCTGCCTCCCCGTCAACCCGACAGCTTCGATAAACAACTTCTCTCTCCTGATATGCTCCTTCGCATTTGGAGCCTTCTTGTCACCATCCCACCAGTAAGAATAGAATAATTCCCTTTTATCAGCCGATTTGTAAGCATCTTCCATCAGCTCAGCCGACTTAACATAATAAGGATAAGCCGCCGCCCAGGCCTCACTTACTCTCTCAAGCTGATCTTTGATATCACCTTCATTGTAAACATAACCATTCGCCCCCTTGGCAAATAACCCTTTACCTAAACCGTTTTTCAAAAAGCCCTCATAAGTCGGCGTGTAACCCTTACCTCCATACCAGTTAAACCACTGTCCCGGCGCCCAGATACACGCATTCGAATATATCCTGTGCGCCATCTCAAGAGATTTCCAGCTTTCCAGAACTTTAACACCAGCCTTCTTCCCAAACTGCTTGACTGCTATACCCTTTGCCACCTCTTCAGGATCTGCCAAAGGATTGATAAAGAACTCTCTGCAGGCCATCGAATTACTGGAAATATCCTCAGGCCATGTCCCCCAGTGATCGAACACCCCATCTGCCCCGAACTCATGCCACCTTCTTATTTTAGCCCCTATACCCAGCGGATAATCCTGAATATCACCAATATTATGGACTGAATCATCTCCCCAATGCAGGTTATCATACCCAATCAACAATTGACCATTCTCTCTGCAAACCGCTTTAACGTCACGCATAAAATTATGCACTTGCCGTTCAGGCTGCCAAGCGTCATATTGAGCTGAAAGATAAACCCCGACATTTTCAGGCAACTCACCCTGCTTTTCTATGAATTCTTTTTCTCCCACATGGTGCGCCCACCCCCAGTTGGTAGTTAAAATCTTCACACCAGGTCTTGCCTTATTGCATTCTTCAGAGAGAAATTCAAGGAACCTGTTCCTCTGATCATAAAGGCTTATACCTTTACATCTCTCACAAGTCTTCGGATCACAAAACCTTCCGTTGGAATCCAGCCCAAAAACGAATATTACCGAGAACTCCGGAAACTCAGTAAAAAACTTCTGTATCGTCTCTTCATAAAATGCCTTAACCTTCGGATGCCCGAAACAAAGTACCTTCCCCTCATATGTCCCGCTTTCCGTAAGCACATCCGTATCGAATCTGGTAAGAAACTCTTCTCTCTTTTCTTCCGGCACCCAGGGTCCGCCTTGACAAGCTATTTCTGTAATCCACAGCGCGGGTTCGATACCATAATCCTTGCAAGCCTCAACCATTTCGTGCAGATGCTTGTTTTGCCTTTCAACAGTCTCTGCCGGCAAGGCGTTCGGGAAAACGTCACTTTTCACATATCCCCAGAACCTCCTCAGGTCACCCTGCCAGTCATGTGTCACAAGACAATGTGTCGCACCTATGTGGCTGATATATCTAATATCACTTCTGTTCGCCGGCCAGTGATTGAACCTGCCGTGAAATATCTTTTGATCGAAATGAAATGTATCGGCAATGTGAATATCCCTGTCGATCTCTCCTTCTTTCATCAGCTCCTGCAGCTTATAAACCGCCTGCAGAACTCCCCTGTCAGTATTCCCCAGCAGCACCAGCGTATCACCATAATAAAATATCTCGTAAGCATCCCTGTCACTGTCTAGATTATGAAGATTAGTATAACCTTCCTCAACAAACATCTCGAAGTACTTAGTCTCCAACGGCTTTGCAACTAATATCCCGCCATCGATCAGTTTATCCTTAAATGTCACTTTATTCTTATTGACGGTTGCAACCCCAAGCTCATACACAACAGTGTCACTGATGCCGCTTTTGAATGATATCGCAGTTGTTACATCCTTATCTTCAATTTGCGAACTTCTCAGAGGATTCTTTCTGGAAAAGTCATTCTTCTCAACATTATCAATTTCAAACCAGGTATAATAGAATCTGCCGTTTTCACCTGCACTGTCGAAGTCCCGCAGTAATATTTTATCCCCATTTCTGTCCTCAACTTCGACAAGTATATTGTAATCATTTTCCGCTTCAATTAACTCCGCTTTCATATCCGCAGCATCGAACTTCGGCAGATCGAAATTCCTGAAATCATGTAGCCTCACATAAGTATTTCGAGAATTTTCGTTCTTTTCTTCCAGAACTGTAATAACCGCTTTATGCTCACCTTCACCAAGCCCATCGTAGGTGATCACATCAGGCACACCCCAGCCAGGGCAATAGAGATCTATGTTACCTTTATCCTCACCGTCGATCGTTACATTGATCATTCCCCCATCAGCATATCTGCCAAAGTGCAGCTCCAACTTATCGCCTTCGAAGTCAACTTCCAACTCTTTCCCTGGCTCACCGGTGTTATACACAATTCCGTATCCTACCCATCCTTCCCATTTTTGAACCTCAACAGGTCTTTCAGGATAAGAATGAGCCAGCAGTATAGGCCCTCTATAGATAGTAGTAAGACCCTCAAGATCCCTCTCTCCTTTCCAGTAATGCAGTGACATATCAAGATCAAGAACTATCCTGTCCTTCTTCCATTTCCTGTCTATTACCAGGTATTCCCCTGCCTTAGCGTTCAGTTTCTTACCATTCAGAGTTGCAGTCGTTTTTTTCGACCAGAAAGGAACTCTCACCTTCAAAGTCCCATTTACCTTCTTATCGCTATTAACTTCTATTGTTACTTTTCCCTTCTTCGGGTAATCTCCTGCTACCTTGATCTTTACCGGCACACCATCCAACTCTGTCTCAAACTCACTCGCCTCAAGCCAGTTCAGCACCAGCCCGTCATCATCTTTCATTACAGCCCAGTCACGCAGCATCCCAAACCCCCTGGCCACATTCACACTACAGCAGTTCAACTCTTCAGTCCCCGGCCGTTTCTGAAACCCAATTTCTATCGTATTGGGTATCCGCCTACCCCTCATACCTACATTATAACTGTTCCATTTACCAGATATATCCTGTGCCCCTCTTAATGCGTTGTAATAAGTGTATTCGAGGATATCCGCCGCCACAGAATTCCCGTTCATCTTGAGCATCTCAACCGTCATCGCCTCCCAGGCGATCGTACAGCAAGCCTCGATCATACCTGCAGCATAAGGATTACCACTGGCAGCTTCATTCGTAGTAAAGCCGCCCGTATTATGACAATCAAGCTCAGCAATGCTCCACCACATATTCTCAAAAGCCTTCTTATAGCTCTCGTCCCCGGTCGCCCAGTAAAGCTCTGCCAGCCCCATTATCGCATGCACCCTCTCCCACCTCCTTGAATCAGGAGTAGGCGACGTACAGAACTTCTCACCAGCTAGCCCCCTCCTGTAATAGTCACCCGCCTTGGAAAATCCCTCATCAACTACATACTTAGCCAGGTCAAGATATTTCTGCTCGCCGGTTAATCTGTAAATGATCCCAGCAGCGTGGGCCGCCGTCAAATGAAACTCCATATTACCCTTACCCCAGCCGATCTTTTCAGGAACAAGAAGATTGTCCGGCTTCTCATAAAACTGCGTATACATCCTGTCAACTACGCCTTTAGCAGCCTCAAGTGCCTTTTTATCACCCGTCAGATCATACCACTCAACAAGACCCATCATTACATGATAATTATTCCACGTATCCCATGTCATTCCCCCGGCAGCATTGGTATTGGTCAATTCCTGTTCTCTTGGCCATGCTCCCAAATACCCCGTATCAGTTTGATAAGAAACAAGCTCATCAACAAACTTCTTAAGATAATTTCTTAGCTTCTCATCACCCGTCAAAGCCGCTATCTCACTTGCATTCGTCAAATACTTACCCGCAAACTCCCCCGCCCAAGGCATAATATTATTATTGTTCGGCTTGTTCTCTTCGGAGTACATTTTCAGTATATTTGGATTTCTTTCCGCAATCCCCATCAACCAGTTGTCTGTGACCGCCTTTAAGTATACCCCCGTCTTACCACCAAAGTCATATTTAATTTTATCTATCCGGGAATACTTTTGCTCAGCAGCAAATAAATTCACACTCATAAATAAACTTAATATCACAAATAATTTTCCCATTTTCAATTTCCGTATTTCAAATTTTCGCTTGAAGCAATTTTATTTACTACCTTGTGAGCCTGTTGCACAATGATTTGCAAATCCAACCGTTGGATTCGACGGCTGTCTGGGACAGACGGCTCAATTCTCTGTTTCCCAGACACCTTTTCTTAACTCTTTATATGGTATCGTGTTTTCGCCAAAAAAAACAAGCAAAATTACACGTCAAAACGAATAAAAACGGCCTTTTTATCAATTCCAGCAGGCCTTTTTGCTTCGCCATAGCTTCAAAAGGTTGTGCGTAGCGCAAATCAGCGACCACTCGCCACGGCAAGCCTTAATGCCGAGCTGCCAGTTCTCAACAATATGATCGAGGTAAGTTTGTGTGCGCTTATCGAATTGATATTCGGCCTGATCGACCGCCGTAAAAACCGGCGATTTTTGCAGCCGGCTTTTGGAAGCCTGCATCGCAAACGCGGGTAAACTGATTGCCATTAGCATAATTGTGACCCAAGAAACGTTTTTCTTCAATCTTCTAAAACCATCCATTTAAATACAACTCCTTCATTATCATTACATGGGTTTACTTGTTTTGATAAAATCGTACATCACATCAGCGGTTACCGACTGACTATTATCCGAGGTGAATCGAATTTGGTTTTTCAGAAATTCGACATCGGTAACTTTTCCGAAATTTTTCGGCACCTTGACAACCCCTTGGATCATATTGATTACCAGCGGCCTTTGCGGTGATAAAGTGATACAGGTGGGGAACCCTTTTTCGCTGACGATGTTCGGCTGAATCGAAGGGACCAGTCCCTCGGCAAAATAGCCGCAGGTTTCCTCGAGTCCCAGACAGCGGTTGCGCCCGTTCCATGGACTGCCATGACGGCCCTTGTTGGATATCCAGAAGCTGGTAGCCGGTAGTTGCGATGCGTCTTTGAGTGCGAACCAGAGATACCCCTCTTGCTGATTGACGGCCGTCGTCCAGGCGGGTTTCTCGAATGGTTTTTTATAGATGCATAACAGATCGGTAAATCCCAGCCGCGTCGGGAAACTGGAGCAATCGCCGCAGACCGGTTCTTTCCAGAGCAGCGGGACTTTTTCCAATGTATCAAACGTTGCACCGATCGCCAGTGACTGATATTCGCGGCTGGCCGGATTGCTGAACATCATGGGCGGCGTCATTCCTAGATCGAATTTGCCCACCGAAACCTTCAACGCCCCTTCGGTATCGGGGACGGCGAGATTGGCATGATGGCCGATCGGCATCTTGCCCTCGAATCCCTCGAGCGTGTGCGTAATATAGAGAATATTCTGGCCGTCGATCAGCGCTATCGTTTTGGTGACATGACCTTTTCGGATGTCGGTATGCATGTCCATAACCAGCGTTCGCGTCGCGCCGCATTCAGTCAATTTGACAAAATGCCAGTCATCGCAGGCCGTCTCACCATGCACATTGTATTGTTCTCCTTGATACGGTTCGGCATTGGCGCCAAAGGGCATGCAGAAAAAATCGCCTCGGATCGAATCCAGCAGCGGGTGCGTTTCCCGCGGTTTTTCGTTTTGCCACGGGCTGATGTAATACGGCTGGATCGGCTGCTCGGAATTTCTGTAAAAGACCACCGGTGCCATTTGGCCGCCGTTTTCGGTGACAAAGACCTCCACCTGATCGTTGGCCAGTAGCCACCCGCTCTGCGAATCTCTGACGGCGGCATACTGATTGCAGCCGGCCGAGAACAAAACCGAAATCAGCAACAATGATACATAGATACGCGATTTCATAATCATTTTCCTTTCGCTTTAGGATTAGAAATTATATTCGTCGATATTGGTTTTGTCGAAGATCAGCGGTTCACCCAGGAGGAATTCAGTACTGGACAGTTGAATCTCGCCGAGCCGCCCGGCCGTGATCGACGTGGTATTTTCGTCAACCTCACCGTCGATAACTTTTTTGGCCGCGTAGATCGACAGATATCCCAGATACACCGGATTCCACAAGACGAATTTCTTTACCACACCGTCTTTGACATATTGGCGCATCGCGTTCGGTGTCGCCAGACCCGTCAAAAAGACTTTGTCCTGGGCATCACTTTTAATGAGCGCTTCGGCCGCACCGGGCAGCGCCACTGATGTCATCGCAAAAAGACCTTCCATTTCGGGATAAGCTTTGATGATGTCGATGGTGGTCTGGGTCGCCAGAGCCTGATCCTCTTCGCTGGTCTTGGGGATCTCGGAGAGATTGACCATGTTCGGATAATTTTCCGTGATATATTTTTCCATGCGATCCATCCAGATGTTCTGGTTGACGGCGGTCAGCGATCCGGTCAGGTAGATGTATTTTCCTTCGGGGCCGATCCCTTCGACCATCACTTCGACCAGTGCTTTGGCGACGGCGTCATAGGTGGCCTGATTGACGAAATAATCACGGGCGGCCGGGTTCGCATCAGCGTCGAAGGTGACGATGTCGATACCGCGCTGTTTGGCTTTTTTCAGGACCGGGGCGATGGCATCGGGATCGTTGGGGGCAATACAGATCGCATCAAATTTACGGGCGATCCAGGTTTCGACCATGGCCGCCTGCTTGGTTACATCGTTGGTGACCGGGCCGTCATAGACGACGTTTATGCCCAGTTCCTCGCCGGCCTCCAGTGCGCCTTTTTCGACTGCATTAAAAAAATCGATCCCGACCAGCTTGGGCATAATGCCGATGGTGACCTGTTCTTCGCCCTGTGTTTGGGACTCGGGCTTTTTCGAGCAGCCGACAAACACTATCACCGCCGCCAGCAATCCGACCAGTACAAGCTTTGTAATCCCATTGACTCTTGCGTTCATTGCATTCTCCTTCATAAAATCAATTCATTTATATTTTAATTATGCGTTTTTCGATCGCCTTGCCAACCATTCATTCGCGATTGCGGTGACGATCACCAACACGCCAAACAGGATGATCTGATATTTCTGCAAAATCCCCTGCATTTCCATCCCAAACCGCAGACAGCCGATAATCAATACACCTAAGAAAGTTCCCAGCACCGAGCCGCTGCCGCCGGTGATCCGGGTACCGCCGATCACGACGCAGGCGATGACCTCCAGTTCCAGTGCGCGTGCGGCCGAAGGATGGGCCGTGGCAAATCGGCCAGTATAGAAAATCGATGCCAGCCCGCACATTACGCCGCTGGCCATATACAAGGTAAACACGACCTTACGAACCGGAACCGTGGTGAAATAAGATGCTTTTTCGCTCTCACCAATCTGGACCGTCCAGCGGCCAAGGCAGCTCTTTCGAAATACAAATATCCCCAATGTTACGATCAATATCATGATCAATGTCTGATACGGCAACTGAAAATCGCCGAACCCGATCGTCGAAAGACTCGCCCAATCGGTAAAGCTTTCCGGAAATCCGCGGACCGGGTCCGCCTGACAGAAGCCTATGGCCAGCCCGCGATACATTGCCATCGTCGCTAACGTGGTAACCAATGGCGGCACCCGAAACAGACTGATCGATAAGGCATTGAACGCCCCCGCCGCCGCACCGGTGAGGACCGCAAAGACGAGGGCCACCGGTATCGACATCCCCATTTTCTCAAAAAACAGTCCCATGACAATGCCGCACAAGGCCAGCATCGAGCCGACCGAAAGGTCGATTCCGCCGGTGGCGATGATATAGGTCATAGGGACCGCGATGATCCCGATCTCCACCCAGTGCCGGGTGCGGTCGAGCAAATTATATGGGTCGCGAAAATTCGGATTGGTCAGGCCGAATCCCAAGCAGATGACAATCAGCAATACAATCAGACTCAGCTCGCGCGGCAGCGATTGCAGTTTCGGTAGTTTCATCTTCCCCGCTCCCTTCTCCGCTGAAGCCATTGATTGAATTTCGGCAGCGATACATCCAGCATCACAGCCCCGAGGATCAGCACCCCGATAAACAGATCCTGCCAATATGACGAGACTCTTAAGATGACTAACGAATTATAGATCAGCGCGATCAGCACCGCACCGAGGAAAGTCCCCAGCGCTGTACCCCGGCCGCCCACAATGGAACAGCCGCCGATGACCGCCGCCGCGATGACCTGCAGTTCCCAGCCCTGGCCCGTATTCGATTGGATTTTGCCGTAATAGCCGCCCCACATCACCGACGCCAGGCCGACCAGCGCTCCCATCAATGCGAAGGCCAACAGTTGCAGTTTCCAAGCCGACAGACCGATCAGGTGCAGCGCTTTTCTGGAATTGCCCGCTGCCAGCAGTTGGCGGCCCTTGAGCGTCCGGGTCAGAAAGACCCAATTCGCGGCTAATATCAAAACCGCGTACCAGAGCACTCGCGGGACATTCAGCAGCAATCCATCGGTCATCGCGCGATACCCCTGCGGCAGCGGATTGACCTCATAACCGCCGGTGATCTGCAGCATGATCCCGCGATAGATGCTGATACCCGCCAGTGTAACAATGATCGGATGGATCCTGCCGAGTGTACTCAAGGTCGAATTGATCGAACCAAAAACGACTCCGAGTGACAATGCGATCAATAAACACACGCTCGGCGGGACGCCTTTCATCGCCGCCAGTCCGGCCACCGCCCCGATCAGCCCCAGCAGCGAGCCGACGGAAATATCGATCCCGCCGGTAATGATTACCAGTGTCATGCCGGCCGCCCCGACCGAGAGGATCGACGCGGCGGTCAGAATATCCAGCATATTGCCGATCGTGGTGAATTCATTGAATTTGAAGATGGACATAAAGCACACGATCGCCGCCAGTGCGGCTACGATTCCAAATTCTCTAAACTGTAAAAGCCGATGTCCCCAATGGGGTTTTCTATCTATACCATCCATTCGTTTCGAGGTGTCGGCCTTGGGAAATGCGGTAGCGGCGACTTGTTCTTCACTTTGTGCCCGGGCGTCGAACTGACCAGCCAGGCGGCCCTCGCACATCACCAGCACCCGGTCACTCATCCGCATCACTTCCGGCAATTCCGATGAGATCAACAGAATCGCCATCCCCTCTGCGGCCAGTTGGTCGATGAGCTTGTGGATTTCGATTTTCGCGCCCACATCCACACCGCGAGTCGGCTCATCGAGAATTAAATATTTGGGTTTGGTTTCAAGCCAGCGGCCCAGTACCAATTTCTGCTGGTTGCCGCCGGAGAGCGTATTGATCGGCTGCGCCGGCCGGTCCAGTTTCACCGAAAAATCATCGGTAACCCTTTGGGTAATCCGGTTTTCTTGCCTGCCGGAAATAATACCTAATCGACTGATCCGCCGCAGGATGGCAGAAGTTACATTTGATTGGCACGAGTGATTCGCAAAAATCGCTTCCGTGAGCCGGTCTTCGGGGACATAAGCGATTCCTGATTTTGTAGCCGATATCGGATCATTGATTCGGACCGGTTTTCCATTCAGACAGAGCGTTCCTTTTGCCGGCTCCAACCCGAAGATTGCGCGGGCTATTTCGCTGCGGCCCGAACCGACCAGGCCATACATCCCCACGATCTCCCCGCTTCGCACCGAAAAGGAAACATCGGAAAAATGTTTGTCAAAGCTGGTGAGTTTTTTCGCTTCGAAAACCGTCTCGGTCGGTTTGCCGTGCGTGCGGCTGAAAAATGAGGTCGTATCGCGCCCCACCATCAGCGAGACCAGCCGGTTCATATCCAACCGCTCGGCCGGTTCGGTGGTAATGGCCGCGCCGTCTCGCAGGACCGTGATCGTATCGCAAATCTCGAGTACCTCTTCGAGCCGGTGACTGATATAAACGATACCGACCCCGGCAGCTTTGAGTTTTTCGATCTGCTTGAATAATCGAACCGACTCGGCGGCGGTCAGTGACGCCGTCGGCTCATCGAGAAACAAAACTTTGGCATCGCGGGCGATGGCGGCCGCAATCTCTGCGATGATCCGCCTCCCGACACTGAATTGTTCGGCAGGCCAGCGAACATCGAGGTGTTCCTGCATATACGAAAGCTCAGACCGGGCCTGCTGATAGGTCTTTTTCCAATCGACCAGGCCAATTCGATTTTTCACCAAGCCCTGCCCCAACAGCATATTCTCCGCCAGACTCAACTGGGCAAAAAGCTCCGATTCCTGATGCACAGCCACCACCCCGCAAGCGGCGGCAAACATCGGGTTTTCCATTTTGAGGTGCTTATCTCGAATCGAAAGCATTCCCGCATCAGGCTGCAAAACACCGGTCGCGATATTGACCAGTGTCGATTTGCCGGCCCCGTTTTCACCCACCAGCCCGTGCACCCGGCCGGGAACGATATTGAGCTGCACGCCCTTAAGCGCGTAAACACCGCCGAAATGCTTATCGATCCCGGACAGGGTCAAAAGTGCCGATTGTGTGCCGCTTTCATTCTGCATATCACCATTACCGGCCTGTTATTATAGATGACCGGTACAGCCTTGCAACTCACAACCACTCAGAAAAACATTTTACTGTTTTGCGCAAATCCGGCCGCTTTCAAGCACTTTGGTATGCTTAAATCCCCAAACAAAGCACCGCCTTCAGAAAATCTTGGCAATTGACCCTACTGGCGATAAAGTAGTATATTAAGGCGACTGAAGATTTACGCTATTTTTACGCTCAAGGCCATTTTAGCCCGAATATTTCATAAAAATTTATAAAAAAGACTTGCGCGATGGGTTA
>CAZFDE010000063.1:0-14960 GCA_964517795.1 uncultured Pirellulales bacterium
AAAAATCTGTGTAAATCCAGTGTTCATCCGTGGTTTGGGTTTGAGTTATGCGCCGAAGGTTTTCATGACGACAAGGATGGCGAGGAATCCGGCGGCCAGCAGGGCGGCGCGGAAAATGCGGTGGGTTTGGGTTTTAGGCTCGATCCATTTGAAGACAAAAATCGAGAACGACAGCAGGATGCCAATCCTTAAAATAAATGTAAAAACGTCCATTAACATACCAGTATTATACCTAAATTAACACTTTGACTCAAGAAAAGCACCCTATATTAACACATAAGTTGCTTATTTTACTCATTTTACGTTATAAAGATTAAAGGAATATGAGAAGCTGGGCCGAATAAGGAGATTAGGTATTCACAAGCGAATATTTTACTACTCTATTAAGGAGAGTTGACATGAATTTTTTGCAAGAGATCAAGAAATGGCTGGGTGAGATCACCGAAATTTTCCTGCTGCTGATCGCAATCGGGATCGCTGTGGAGATCCTCTTCGGTGCGACCGTCCCATTTTTCGGCGGTGTGGTCGCCAATCTCACGGCGCTGCTGGGCACGCTGGGCGATAACGGGCTGGTCGGCCTGATCGCGCTGGCGATTATCTTCTATCTGTTCTATCGCAAACGCGCTGTGACCTGATCGCACTTCACGGACTCGAAGTGCCGAGCGTTTGCATCGAACGCATAAATGTTTTTTGAAATACCTCGGCGTTGACGGTGATGTGTGGGGTTTTCGAGGGACCGCAAGCCCCCCACACACCGTCAGATTTTATATCAGCCGCTTACCGATACCTTTAGTAACGCCCACCTGAAAAAATTTTCCTTTACGCCTTACATTTGGTTTCTTTAATCGAGCTGTAGAGTACCGGTACGACCAGCATGGTCAGAATCTCGATGGTCATGCCGCCGAAGACCGGAATAGCCATCGGGACCATGATATCGGCGCCGCGTCCGGTGGAGGTTAATACCGGAAGCAGTGCGAGGATGGTGGTTGCGGTGGTCATCAGGCAGGGTCTGACGCGGCGGCAGCCGGCTTCGATAACGCTTTGGCGCACTTCGGTCGTATTGTCGGGCCTGTGCGCGGCAAAGGTCTGTTCGAGATAGGTGCACATAACGACACCGTCATCGGAGGCGATGCCGAACAAAGCCAGAAAACCAACCCAGATCGCGACCGACAGGTTAATGGTGTGCATATTGAACAGCTCGCGCAGATTGACGCCCAGCACGTCGAAATTCATGAACCAGTCCTGGCCGTAGCACCAGATCATCAGGAATCCGCCGGCCCAGGCGACCATAATGCCCGAAAAGACCAACAGGGCGGTGGTGACTGACCTGAACTGAAAATACAGGATCAAAAAGATGATGAACAGGGCCAGCGGGACGACGACCGACAGTGTACGCTGGGCGCGTATCTGGTTTTCGTAGGTGCCGGCGAATTCGTAACTGACGCCGGAAGGGATGACCAAGGTGCTATCGTCGATCTTCTGCCTGAGGAATCGTTGGCAGTCCTCGATGACATCGACCTCGGCGAAGCCCTCTTTTTTGTCGAAGAGGACATAACCAACGAGAAAGGTGTCTTCGCTTTTGATCGACTGCGGGCCGCGGACGTAGGTGATTGTCGCCAGTTGGGTCAGGGGGATCTGGGCGCCGCCGACGGCAGGGACGAGTATCTCTTGCATGGATTCGATCTGGTCGCGCAATTCGCGCATGTAGCGGACGCGGACAGGATATCGCTCGCGGCCTTCGACGGTCATTGTAATGGGTTTGCCGCCCAGGGCGACCTCGATGATATCCTGGACTTTTTGAATGCTGATGCCGTAGCGGGCGGTCGCTTCGCGGTCGATATCAATCTCGAGGTAGGGTTTGCCGACGATGCGGTCCGCGATGACGGCCGAGGGTTTGACGGTGGGGACCTGTTTGAGCAGCGCTTCGATTTGTAACGCGACGGATTCGATGGTTTCGAGGTCCGGGCCTTTGACCTTGATACCCATGGGTGCCCGCATGCCGCTTTGGAGCATGACCAGGCGTGCGGCGATGGGCTGCAGTTTCGGAGCACTGGTGGTGCCGGGGATCCGGCCGGCGCGGACGATTTCGTCCCAGATGTCATCGGGGCTGTGGATATGGTCGCGCCAGTTGCGGTAGGGGTTGCCATGAGGGTCCTCAACGAGATTGCCGTTTGAGTCTCGGACGAATTCATTGGTTTTCGGGTCGTATTTGAATCGCAGGACGTTGCCGTCTTTGTCGGTGGCGTATTCGGATTTGTAGTTGATGACGGTTTCGATCATGGAGATGGGGGCCGGGTCGAGGGCGCTTTCGACGCGGCCGATCTTGCCGACGACCGATTCGACTTCGGGGATGGCCTGAAAGGCGAGATCCTGTTTGCGCAGGACGTCGAGGGCCTCGCCGATGGAGGCGTGCGGCATGGTGGTGGGCATGTAGAGAAACGATCCTTCATCCAGCGGGGGCATGAATTCTTTGCCGAGGTTCGACCAGATGAGGCCGCCGAGGATCACCACGATCAGGGGGATGGATAGAAACAGCAATTTGTGGTCGAGGCACCAGCCGAGGATACGCCGGTAGGATCGCTGGAAGAGATACAGCAGCAGTAATACCGAGCCGAGCAGCAGGATGATAAAGACGACATTGGTCAGGAGCGATCGGCCTTGGCCCAGCGGCATCCAGTCTTTGGCGAGGATGAGGACGACGACGGCGACGGCGATAATGTTGAGGATCGGGATGTTGACTTTCTTTTTTCGGATTGTGAAGCCTTTGGTCTTTTGTTTTTTCAGGAACAATAGGGCCGCGGGCGGCAGGATCGTCAGGGCGATGATAATCGAGGCGACCAAGGCGAAGGTTTTGGTGAAGGCCAGCGGTTTGAATAATTTTCCTTCGGCCCCGGTCATGGCGAAGACCGGCAGAAAGCCCACAATCGTGGTTGCGACAGCGGTCAGCACAGCGCTGCCGACTTCGGCGGTGGCGTTGTAGATGATGTCGAATTTGCTTTGGCCGGGCCGGGCTTGCTGCAGGTGCCGCAGACTGTTTTCGCAGACGACAATGCCCATATCGACGATGGTGCCGATGGCGATGGCGATGCCGGAGAGCGCGACGATGTTGGCATCGACGCCGAAGCGTTTCATGGCAATAAAACAGACCAGAACCGCCAGCGGCAGCATAGCACTGATCAAAACCGAGCTTCGCAGATTGACCACCAATACGACGACGACGATGATGGTGACCAGGATTTCCTGGGTCAGGGCGGTTTCGAGGGTGCCGAGTGTTTCGTAGATCAGGCCGGTGCGGTCGTAAAAGGGCACGATGGTGACTTTCGAAACGGTGCCGTCGGCGAGGGTTTTTTGAGGCAGGCCGGTACTGATCTTTTCGATTTTGTCTTTGACGTTGTTGATGGCCTGCAAGGGGTTATAGCCGTGACGGACGACCACGACAGCACCGACGGCCTCGGCACCGCCTTTGTCCAGTGCGCCGCGTCGAAGGGCCGGGCCGAGGGTGACATGGGCGATATTCTCGATATAGACCGGGGTGTTGTCGGTGACCTTGACGACGGTTTTTCGAATATCGTCGAGGTTTTCGATGAAGCCGAGGCCGCGAATCACATACTCGATGCGGTTAATCTCGATGGTTCGGGCGCCGACATCGACATTGGATTTTTTGACCGCTGCGAAGATATCATCCAGCCCGACGCCGAACGCGCGCATGGCATCGGGATCGACATCGATCTGGTATTCACGGACAAATCCGCCGACGGATGCGACTTCGGCGACGCCTTCGGCGCTCATCAGGCCGTAGCGGACGTACCAGTCCTGGATGCTTCGCAGTTCGTCGAGGTCCCAGCCGCCGGCGGGGTTGCCGTTGGGATCGCGACCTTGAAGCGTGTACCAGAAGATCTGGCCCAGGGCGGTAGCATCGGGGCCGAGTGCGGGATTGACGCCGGCCGGCAGGGTACCGGGGGGCAGCGAATTTAATTTTTCCAGGATGCGGCTGCGGGACCAGTAAAAGTCGATATCTTCGTCGAAGATGATGTAAATGCTGGAAAAGCCGAACATCGAGTTGCTGCGGATGGTTTTGACGCCGGGCAGGCCCAACAGTGCGGTGGTCAGGGGGTAAGTGATCTGGTCATCCACATCCTGGGGGCTGCGGCCGGGCCATTCGGTGAAGACGATCTGCTGGTTTTCGCCGATGTCGGGGATCGCGTCCACGGCCACCGGGTCGCGCGGCAAACGCTTCAGTTGCCAGTCGAAGGGGGCATACGCGATTCCCATCAGGACGAATGCCAACAGCAGCAGGGCGACGACGAGTTTATTTGCCAGACAAAAATGGATCAGTCGATTGATCACTATCGAACTCCTGATTTTATGATTGCCTTTTTATCCAATAACCGTCTTACAATAAGCAGGCCGCATTATTCGAACTGGGGCAGCTTGGATAGATATTTTTCCGGATCCGCTTCGAATTTCTCTTTACAGCCGGGGCAGCAGAAATAGACCTTTTTGCCTTTGTATTCGGTGTAGAGTTCTTTATTGATCGGCGCGTCCATGATCGGACACATTTTCTGCAGCGGTTCATCAACGGCCATTGCAGCGGCCGGTTCGGTTGATTCTGTTTTTTCTTTGCACCCGTTTATTGCGAAGGCTGAAAGAATTAAAATGCCGATCGCAGACAGGGTTATAATTTTTTTAGATAACGTTTTCATTGGGATTCTCCTTTCGATGCGTTTGCATCTTTAAATTGAGGTAATTTATCCATGTACGCATTAGGGTCTTTGAGGAATATTTCGTCGCAGCCGGGGCAGCAGAAATAAACCTTTTTGCCTTTGTACTCGATCACGTATTTTTTATTGATCGCGCCGCCCATGACCGGACATTGGGTCTGTTGGGTATCGGCCTGATGGGCCATGTGCTCATGCTGCGGCATGGGGGCATTGGCATCCGGCGGAGCCATCATGCTGGGCTTGGCCTGAATCTGCAGGGCCGAATCAATCTTGAAATTGCCACGGGTTACCACGATCTGGCCTTCGGAGAGTCCGTCTTCGACGAGGTAATAGTCGCCGGCCCGCGGGCCGAGAACGATTTCGCGGCCCTCGAACGTGGGTTTTTCGGTATCAGGGACCTGAACATAGACAATCGCGCGTTTGCCGGTGATCAGCGGCGCCGATGCCGGGATGACCAGCGGGGGTTTCTCAGGTCGATCTTTTTTGGCCAGGTTTCGGGATTCGACGGTGACCAGATCCATTTGGCAGATGTCACAAATGCCCGGTTGGTCTTTTATGATCGACGGGTGCATGGGGCAGACGTATTTGTCGGCCAGATTGGGATCGGTGATGATGCCGTCCCGGGTGAGTTTCGAATGCACGACGGCCCGAACGAACATATCGGGCTTGAGTCTGCCGTCGGGATTGGGGACGTTAACCCGGAGCTTGACGGTTCGCGTTCGGGGATCCAGCGTCGGCGGAATAAACGTGATCCGGCCTTTGAATGTTTCGCCGGGGTAGGCTTCGGTGGTAAATTCGACCGGCTGCTGGTAGGCGACCATGGCCAGGTCGGATTCGTAGGCGTCGAGTTTGACCCATACTTCGGACAGATCGGCGATGGTGTAGATCATCGTGCCGGTCTTGACATATGCGCCTTCAGTGGCCTGTTTTTCCAGGACGATGCCGCCGACGGGTGCGTATATCGTCAGGTAATCGGAGGGTTCGCCCTGGTTGCGGATATCGTCCAACTGCCGTTCGGTCAGGCCCAGCAAGAGCAGTTTTTCGCGCGCGGCTTTGAGTGTATCCCGATTGGATTTTTGGATCAATTCGGAACTGTCCGGGGGCATGTTCTCTACGGCGTTGAGGGCCTGCAGGTATTCGGCCTGCGCACTGATCAGTTCGGGGCTGTAGAGCCGCACCATGTGGTCGCCTTTGATCACTTCAGTGCCGGTGAAATCCACGAACAAGCGATCGATGCGGCCGGGTACCCACGCAGTGACGTGCTTGAGCCGGGTCTCATCATATTCGACTTTTCCGACCATGCGTACTTTGGCATCGACGAATTTTCGCCGGACGGGGGTGGTTTGGACTTGCATCAGCTTGACCGCTTCCGGTGAAAATGCGATCTGCCGGGGGCCCAGCGGTGTTGCGGCGTCGCCGGTTTCAACAGGGACCAGATCCATGAAACAGATGGGGCACTGGCCGGGTTCGGGTTGGCGGATCTGGGGATGCATCGAGCAGGTCCATATCTGTTGGGATGTCTGCTGTGCAGCGGTGGTCATTTCTTTTTCGGGGGCTTTGATGCGGCTGATGAGAACGCCGGCGGCAAAAGCCAGCGCAATGACGATCAGCCATTTGGCGACCGCGGCAAATCGTTTATTTTTTAGCGGATTTGTTTTCATTTTTCAACCTCGTGACTGCAATCTATAGCGAACGAATAGGATATGCGGGCAGTTTTGATACGCGCATTCGTTCTGTGTTTCATTTTAAAATTGTTCTCCCATTAAGGTTTCCAAACGGGCGATGGACTGCTGACTGTCGATGATCGATCGGTGATAATTCAATTGATTTTTCAGCAGCATGCGTTCGGCGTCGATCAGAGAGAGGAAATCGACGGTTCCGGCCCGATAGGCCGCTTCGGATGCTTCGATCAGTTCTTGGGCCTTCGGCACAAGTACATCGCCATACAAGTCTATTTTACGCCGGCTGTCTTCGATGTCATAGATGACCTGCACGGCGCGAGAAATCGTGTTGTTCTGGATATCTATTTTTTGCTGCTGATGTTTTCGGATGTTGGCGCGGGCCTGACGCTCGGCGCCTTTATAACTGTCGTGCCAAAGGGGAATATTGATCGCGAACATCAGGATGACCGGGTCTTTACCGCTGTCGCGGACGCCGGTGTTTCGGGCATCATCGGTCGCAATCCAATCAACCCCGATCCCGATATCCGGATAGAATTTCTTTTTGGCCATTTCGAGTTCGGCTTTGGCCGCTTCAGTGCGCCAGTCCAGTGCGGAAAGTTCGGGATTCATCCGGACGATCTTGTCGATGATCTGGTCTCGGATCAGAACCACTTCGAGAGGAGGGTGTTTTTGGGGCCATGATAATGATGTGTCGGCAGGTCGATTGAGCAGGGCGTTCAGGCGGGCGACCGTCGGTTCTTTGAGTTTTTCGAGACTGTTCAAGATATCTTCTATTGTTGCCAGTTCCATCTGTGCCCGGATGATGTCAGGATGGGTGGCGGCGGCCGCACGGTATTTGGCTCGAGCGACTTCTTCGAAATGCTTGATAAGCTCGAGATTTTCTTTTGCGATATCGATCGCGGTAGCAAGGTAGGCGAATTCATAAAAGTCATTTTTGACCTTTTCGAAGAGATTGAGCTTGGCCGCCTCGTATTGCTGTTTGGCGGCATTGGCGTTGGCCGCGGCCGCATCGGTTCGCGCTTCGATTTTACCAAACCACGGAAACGTCTGCATGATACCGAATTTGTTTCGTTGAGGACCGACACGGGTTTCGACTTCTTCGATAAAATAACTATAGGTGAATTTCGGATCATCGAGTGCTTTGGCCTGCGGGATCTGCTGCAGGGCAGCTTTCCATTGCTCGAATTTGGCTTTCAGCTCGGCGTTGTTCAGGCAGGCGTAACGCAGATAATCCGAGAGCGTTTGCAGGTCATTGGTGTCTTTTGGTGGTTCAGCGGCCGCGGCAGACGCAAGGGGCAGGATAAGGGAAGCGATGATGGCAATGATCGTTTGTTTCATTTTTAATTCCCCTTGAAATAATCATCCATTATAAGCGGCAATTTTTCCTTGGCAACCCTTTTATCCGCGGCGGGTTTGATGGATCAGGTTGAGAATTTCATCGAGCTTCTGCTGTTTTTCTTTCTCGGATGTTCGTGTGACTGCCTGGGTGACGCAATGTTCAAAGTGTTTTTTCAATATCTTTTCCTCGACGCGGCCGAGCGCCCCTCTAATAGCATATATCTGGTTGAGGATGTCGATACAGTATTTCCCCTGTTCGATCATTTTCTGGACGCCGCGGATTTGACCTTCGATCCGCCGCAGGGCGACCAGATTGTCCGTATGGTTGGGATTTTTAACCATTGGTCAGTCCTTTCACATCTCTGCCTATATACCCCCATAGGGTATATATGGTTCGCTGAAAAATAGCAACAATTTAAAAAATAAAAAGCAAAAACCGCCTTCCGGAATACTGTAAAGCATCAAAAATCGCTTAAAATCACGGAAAGTGGGGGTAAATTGCTAACTCTACCTTGCAATATATCCCCAGTTTGATATTATTGTCTTTGAGGTACTATTTTAATAATCTTTGTTTAAGGTGTATTCTTATGACCATTCAATGGATCAACCGTTCGATCGAAGCGGAGCTTGATCGGGTATGTAACGAATATCCGGTAGTAACGATTACCGGCCCCAGGCAATCCGGCAAAACATCCCTTGCCAAACGTTATTGCAAAAACTATGCCTATGCCAATCTGGAATTGCCGGAGGTTCGGAAATTGGCTCAAAGCGATCCAAAGGCATTTTTTAGTGCTTATCCTGCGCCGGTCATTATCGACGAAGTTCAGCGTGTCCCTGAGCTTTTATCTTATATCCAGGTTTATGCGGATGAAACCGATAAGCGAGGTCAGTACATCCTTACCGGCAGTCATCAGATGGGTCTTGCCGCGGCCGTGAGTCAGTCTCTTGCCGGGCGGACCGCTTTGCTTCGATTATTGCCCCTGTCTTTGACCGAACTGAAAAATGCAGGTGTGAAGATTTCCAGAGATGCGATTTTATTCAAAGGCTTTATGCCTCGACTGTACCATGAGGATATTCGACCGACTACGCTTTATTCAGAATATTTTCAAAACTATATCGAGCGCGATCTTCGGCAACTTGCTTCGATTCGCGACCTGTTGTTATTTGAAAAGTTTATGCGTGTTCTGGCGGGCCGTGTGGGACAGGTGATCAATATCAGCTCACTGGCCGGTGATGTCGGGGTCTCCCGTTCTGCGCTTAATGAATGGCTTTGCGTCCTTGAATCATCCTTTATTGTGTTTCGCCTGCCGCCGTGGTTTGAAAACGTCAACAAGCGCACCATTAAGACCCCTAAATTGTATTTCACGGAGCCCGGGCTGGCTGCATGGCTGCTGGAGATTGAAACCGCCAAGCAGATTTCACGTGATCCTCTGATGGGTAATCTTTTTGAAAATATGGTTGTTGTCGAAGCGCTGAAGGCCAGAGTCAATGCCGGACAGATGCCGAATCTTTATTTTTACCGTGACACAAAGGGCAATGAAGTTGACTTGATCATTCGGCGGCACCGACAACTCAAACCCGTGGAAATTAAAGCGGCGATGACATTTTCCCCGGATATGACCGGCAGATTAAAATCGTTCTGCAGCAAATTCGACGATGCGTTGCCCGGTGCGGTTGTTTATGCAGGCCAGATGGAAACCCGATCTGAAACCACTCACGTATTGAACTTCAGCAATACCGCCGAACTTATATAAACGTACCTATTTTTTGGTGAATTGATAGGCAAGTGCGCCGGTGAGGACGGCGGCCAGGAGGATTATCAGTGTTGCGGGTTTGTTTTGCAGGGCATACGAGATGCAGCTATAGAGCATAAACGCACTGCAGAGGCAAAAGATCGCCACGGTTACGGGGTAGCCGCTGACAGTATAGGGCCGCTTAGTGGTCGGTTCTTTTCGCCGCAGGATGAAGACGGATGCCGAGGTCGCGAGGATGAACAGCCAGAAGATCGGGGCGGTGTAGAGAATCGTATCGATGAAAGAGCCGGCCAGGGTGACAATCGCCAGGCTAAGCGTTCCCTGCAGGAGGAGGGCGCCGATCGGCGCATCGAATCGTTTGTTCCAAATGCCGAGTCGGGCGAAAAGCCGATGATCGCTGCCCATTGCGTACGATACGCGGGCACCGGTAAAGATCAGGCCATTGACGGCACCCAGTGTCGAAATGCAGATCAGGATGCCGATCGCTTTGGCCCCGAATCGCGGCAGGATGGTTGCGACGGTATCGGATGCTACGGCCGAAGAGGCAGCCATCTTCGTATAACCCAGCGCATGCAGAAAAGCGGTGTTGACCAGAAGATAGAGAACGATAACCACGATCGTCCCGGTAACCAACGCGCGGACGATATTTCGATCCGGGCGTTTGACTTCTGCTGCGACGTAGGCCATATCGTTCCAGCCGCCGTAGGTAAACAGAACCAGAATCAGGGCAAGCTGCAGGCCGCCCATTGTCAAGTTGTCGCTGCCGGATGCGGCCTGTGGTTCGGGCGCCAACAGGGCGGCGATGACGATGAAGATCAGGCCGGCGGCCTTGAGGATTGTCAGTATATTCTGCGTCCACTTGCCTTTTTTGACGCCGATGATGTTGATCGTGGTCAGCAGGGCGATGGCCAGTATCGGATAAATGATTCGGCTGTGTTCGAACGGGTACAGTGTGCTCGCATAGCGGCCGAAGATAAAGCCCATCAGTGCGATATCACCGGGGCGGATGATCATGATCTGCGACCAGCCGAACATAAATCCGGCCCACTTTCCGTAGGCACGAGTCAGATACACATAGTCACCGCCTTCTCGCGGGAATGCGGTCGCCAGTTCGGCATAACACAGTGCTCCGGCCAGCGCCAGCAGCCCGCCGACGATCCAGATCGCCAGTGTCGCCGGTCTACTGCCCATGGATGCGGCTACGGCCGGGGCGGTCTCGTAAATCCCCGCGCCGATGATGATCCCGACGATGATACAGGTCGAATCGAAAATTCCCAACTGTTTTGATGGAACCACTTTCATGCGACCCCCTTTGGTTTAGCGTCGGTCCGGGTACAGATCGTCGTCAGTCTGTTGCCGAGAATGCGTCATGGAAAACCGCTGTGCCGGTCGGCATTTTTTCGGTAAATGGCAAGGCCAGAAAAACCTCCTGCGGGACACCTTCATGAACAAGCTGCGGATAATGTCGAAAGCCGAACCGCTTATAGTAGTTTGGATCACCTACGAGCGCACAGCCCTGGCCGCTGCGTTGTTTCAGTTCGGCCAATCCTTTATTGATTAATGCCGTGCCGATGCCTTTTTTGTGATACTTCGGTAATACCGAGATCGGGCCAAGGCCGTACCAGCTTGTAGTACCATCGGAAATGGTGATCGGTGAAAAAGCAATGTGGCCGACCACTTGGCCGTCGATTTCCGCAACCAGTGAAACCGTCAACGCATCGGCGGCACGCAATGCATGGATGATGAACTGCTCGGTGTGATTACTGATTGCGAGTGTCTTAAAGGCGGCGAGGGTTACCTCGGTGATTGCCTGGATATCTGCGGTTGTTTCTTTTCGGATGATCATGTCAAACTCAATAATAAATGACTCTAATTCTCAGGGACAAGCTGCAGCCATTTTTGCTTATTCATATTTACCGGTTCTTTCATCTGTGCAAACCACTGGCGATACGCCTGTTTCATCTCTTTAATTTCAGCCTCATATTGATCGCCAAAAATATTATGGGTTTCTCCGGGATCCTTTGAAACATCGTACAATTCATAACGCTGGGAATCGCCCCAGTATCGAAGCATATAGTTTCCTTTGCGAACCGCCCATCCGACCGCGGCATTGCCTCTGTCATCGTAGTCTTTCCAGTTTGCTCCTTTTATGGCAAACGGGCCTTTCAGTCCCCAGAAATCGCTGTGCTGTCCGGCGAAGAAAAGCATATCATGCACCGGTGTTTTTGTTTTGCCCTGGATCGCCGGCAAAAAATTTCTACCGTCCAGCTTTAGCTTCTGCGGGATCGCGCTGCCGGATATCGCGACAGCGGTGGCCATAATATCCATCGAGCTGATCAGGCCGCGATAGACGTTACCGGCAGGAATCACATTGGGCCATCTGGCCGCCATGGACACTTTTGTTCCACCCTGCCAGATATGACCTTTTTGTCCTCTGAGCGGCCCGGCGGCCGGCAGGACTACTTTGCGGTACCCGCTGGGACCGTTGTCACTAAAGAAAACGACCATCGTATTCTCATCAATGCCGAGTGTTTTGAGTTTATCCAGTATCGCCCCGATCCCGTCATCCAAGGCCGCGACATAGGCATTGAAATTATCGACGCGTTCATTGCCGGTGTTGAACCTTGACAGATATTTTTCCGGGGCCGGTTTGTCCAGCGGGCCGTGGACGGCATTATAGGCCACATAAAGAAAGAACGGATTTTCCTTGTTTCGTTCGATAAAGCCCAGGGCCTCTTCTGTGAATGCATCAGTGGTATATTTAGCTAGTTCAACCTTTTCGTAATTACGGTAGATACGATCGGAGTTGTAATAGGGGATACCTGCATGGTTGAAGCCGAAATAATAATCGAAGCCGCGTTTTAACGGATGCTGAGCCGGGTTGGTGCCTCCTCCGAACTGCTGCAGGTGCCATTTGCCGATGACGCCGTTTGTATAACCATTGTCTTTAAGTGCCTGAGGCAATGCATATTCATCCGTAGTTAAGCCGATCTTATGCCCTACATCTTCGTTACAGTATCCACCGAATCTCTGCGGGTAGCGTGAGGTCATCAAGGCGGCTCTTGAAGGTGCACATAGAGGAAGCGGAACATAGGCATCTGACATTCTGGCTCCTTCTTTGGCCATTTGGGTCATGTATCTGGTGCTCTTCCTGGCGGCATTCATGGCCTTGTCGATATCGTAAGTATCTTCTTTGTTTACGACGTCTCTTTCTATGTAGAGCTGATTCAACTGGTCAGTAGTATAATCTTCCATATTCGCTGCAAAGTGACCGAAACCAAGATCATCTGCCAGGATCACTACTATGTTAGGTTTTTTTACTGGTTTGCTTCTGACCAAAGATCCACTATTGCAGCCCGGCAAAATATTTGAAGCGGCGGTTAATCCAACTATTTTTAAAAAATTTCTTCTATTAATCTTATATTTCATTTTTTAATCCTTTTATATACAATCCCACTCAGATAAACGGGGGTTCAACCCTAAATTAGTACTTAGGAACAAGTTGCTGCCATTTCTGTTTATTCATGTTGACTGGCTCTTTCATTTGGCTGAACCATTTTTTATAGGCCTGTTTCATTTCTTTTACTTCTGATTTGTACTTTTCGCCGTAGATGTTATTTTTTTCGCCAGGATCTTTTACAACATCGTACAATTCATAATTTTGAGTTTCACCCCAGTACCTTAGCATTAGGTTATCTTTTCTAACCGCCCAGCCTACTGCCGAATTGCCTCTATCATCCACTTTTCTCCAGTCCTGCCCCAAAGTCCCAAACGGACCTTTGATTCCCCAGAAGTCACAATGCTGGCCTGCAAAAAAGAGCATATCATGGACGGGCTTCTTTGTTTTGCCCTGTACTGCTGGAAGAAAGTTTTTACCGTCAAGTTTAACATCGGCTGGGATCTCGCTTCCGGAAATTTCCACGGCTGTCGCCATGATATCCATTGAACTTATCAAGCCGCGGTAGACTTTTCCTGCAGGTAAAGTTTTTGGCCATCTTGCAACCATAGACACCCTCGTGCCGCCCTGCCAGATATGACCTTTTTGCCCCCTAAGAGGTCCGGCGGCCGGCAGTACAACTTTATTATATCCAGATGGCCCGTTGTCACTAAAGAAAACAACCATCGTTTTTTCATCGACACCTGTTTCTTTGAGCTTATCCATTATTGCCCCGATACCATCATCTAAAGCAGCCACATAAGCATTGTAATTATTCACGCGGTGATTGCCTGTATCAAACCTTGAAAGATACTTTTCGGGGGCATCTTTATCAAGCGGGCCATGTGGAGTATTATAGGCTAAATAAAGAAAGAAAGGATTTTCTTTATTTTTCTCTATGAAATCCAAGGCATCTTCAGTGAATGCGTCGGTCGTGTATTTATCGAGTTTGACTTTTTCATGATTCCTGAAAATATGATCTGGGTCATAGTAAACGCTTGTCGAATGGTTAAAACCGAAATAATAATCAAAGCCGCGATTCAACGGGTGCTGAGCGGGATTCGTACTGACGTTCCCTTGAAATTGTCCCAGATGCCATTTGCCAATGATGCCGTTGGTATAGCCATTGTGTTTCAGTGCCTGGGCTAAGACATATTCATCGGTCGTCAAACCGACCTTGTGGCCGACATCCTCGTTGCAATACGCGCCATATCGCTGCGGGTAACGCGAGGTCATCAATGCGGCTCTCGAGGGTGCACATAACGGAAGCGGGACATAGGCCTCGGCCATCCGAACCCCTTCGCGGGCCATTTGCGTCATATACCGTGTGCTTTGTCGGGCGGCCGCCATTGCTTTGTCGATATCATAAAGATCATCGTTGTTGACGACATCGCGTTCAATATAAAGCCGATTCAAATGGTCCTTGGTATAATCGTCCATGTTGGCGGCGAAATGGCCGTATCCGAGATCGTCGGCCAGTATGACGATAATGTTGGGTTTGCTGCCAGACGCGCCTTTGTCAAAGACCGATGTTGTACCGCATCCCGACAATACGCTCGAAGCCGCCGTCAAACCAATCCATTCCAAAAAAGTCCTTCGATTCATTTTTAAGCCACCTTGTCATTTAGTTTAGTCATCAGTATCGCATAGAGAAATTCTTTTAATGTTTTTGGACGCACTGCTCTTCGGTAAACTCCGGTTCATTTGCTTAGGATGGTTCTGGGCGACCCGAGCATGCGCGTTTCGCGAGAGATTATACAAAAAGTGGAGATGGTAAGCAAGGCCCCGACATTCGATGTCATATCGCGTCCTCCTCTGACGTAAAATAAAAAAGACCACCCATAAAGGATGGTCTTTCTATATTCTCCGAGTAGGGCTCGAACAGAATCTCATAAATAGCCAAAAAACAATACCTTGTGAATTTAGCCCTGTCAAGGGGTGGCCTGAATGTGGGCCTAAATCTGCCACTTTTTCGTAACATTCCGGCGAAGTGCACCCCTGTAAAAAGACGGAAATGATCAGGTATGAC
>CAZFDE010000064.1:0-14949 GCA_964517795.1 uncultured Pirellulales bacterium
TGGTTTTTGAATAAATCACTTAAATCTCACAAAGACAGTTTTGTATGTTTGAAAAACGAATGCAACAGCGATTGTTTAGAACGGCTTTTCCGCAGCGACTTGCGGACGGCTCGGCGAAGATGCCGGACATCCTGTGGAATAAAGTTGGCCAAATCGGCATACTTGGTTCGGTTCCACACCTGCTCGACGGGATTAAGTTCAGGAGTATAGGCCGGAAGCCATTCAAGGGTGAGTCGCTTTCTGAATCGCTTCTCCAATCGCTTGCCGGCACTGCGATGAACCATCCAGCGATCCCAGACCAGGATAATCCCTTTGGGAAAATGCTCCAGCAAGGCTTCAATAAATGGCGTTGCATCATCGGCCTTAATATTATGGTCAAACACATCAAAATAAAGGCCCAACCTTCGGCGAACCGGCGAGACAGTACGTGCCGAGATAACCGAAAGCCGATCCCGTCGGTCCCAACTGTAATGAATCGGTGTTTGCCCTCGCGGGGCCCACGTACGGCGGACCACCGGTTGAAGCATAAAGCCGCTTTCGTCCACAAAAACAATGGTTTTACCGCTTTTTTGCGCGTTTTTTTATGCGCGGCCAATCCTCTTTTCGCCATGTTTCGATGGCCTCTTCGTCGCGTTCGCGAGCCCGGCGTTCTGGTTTCTGGCAACTCCAGCCCATCCGTACCAGGATATGCCAGACCCCGGAGGGATCGTAACAGATACCGAAGTGCTTTTTTATTACAGCAGCGATCCGCGATAACGTCCATAATGCGGTGGTGTATCCGTGCTTTTCGGGACCTTGTAACAAGATTTTTTCCAGATGCGCCAACTGCTTGGCGGTTAGTTTGGCAGGACGGCCGGTATGGGGCGTGGATTTCATGGCATCGGGACCATGACGCTGATAGGCCGTTTTCCACTGAGAAACCGCTGCCGGCGTTACCCCAAAATGGCGTGCCACTTCTGAGCCGGACCATCCTTGTTCCAGCAACGCGATGGCTTCCAACCGCCGTTGCTCCGTTTTGGAATGGGATAGTGTCTGTTTCATATAAAACACTATCGGCAAAATCAAGTTGCTTAAGTGAATTTTTCAAAGGTCAATAGAACACTGCAACGGCGTGTTAAAGAATGGCGAAAAATTATGGCAAAAGAACGTGTTCATGCCTACATGGAGCAGTAAAAATTATATAGGATTCTGTATATCCAGATATGCTGCCCCCATGGGGGCAGACTCATAATTGACATGATTAAGTGTAATATTTATAGTAACATTCTTAGTTGAGGCAACAGGGAAGGAAATTATGCTTGACGCCGGACAAAGCCGGCAGTGCGAAGTTGTTTGTTAGAAATATGAATTTCTTGTTTGTTTCGTTGTCGAAGAAGCCGATTCGACGAAGAATTGCAGGATAATCCTGTGATGCATAGAAGCCGTTGAGTCGTATCGTTTGATCGCATCGAAAGCCGGTTGCCTTGTCAATGTTTCGATAGTAAAGACAGCGATAAACGAAATTGGTTTTGGCTCTTGTAACAAAAGTTGAAAGGTTTTGAGTAAAAGTAAAAAGACGAGCGAAATCGAGGTATCCACGATCCATCATGTAAATGGCGCCTGACTCTAAAATCAGATCGTCGAGAATATTGACATCGTGGACTTTTCCGTCTGTAATGCGGATAAACGTGGGTATAGAGCCCCTTAAGTCCATTAGCGTGTGTACCTTGACTGCGGCTTTGTGTTTGCGGAATTTCGCCCATGGAAAAAGCGACAGACATAAATCGATGGTTGTTGAATCCAGAGCATAGACCTCGCGGTTCAATTGGATGCCGAAGTCTTCGTCGGCGTAAAGCGTTTGGGCTTTGTTTATTAGGATTTGTGCGAAGTCCGCATAAATTCTCCAGTCTCGGTTTTCGTTCGCCTTGGCCAGCGTGGTTCGGGAAATATTGCCTCGTATACCGCAATGATAAAGTTTCGGCTGCATTGCTCGAAGACAAGTTTCGATGTCTCGAAGGCTCTGGCGAGAGGTTATCTGAGCAAATGCCATACACAGATATTGATCGAAACAGGAAAAAGTCCTTGTTTTGTAATTGCCGTGATATCGTCGAACACATTTGTCGAATTGTTTTTTGGGAAGAAAATCTAACAGTTGCGAGAAAGCTATCTGTCCAGCATGCATTGACCAATCCTTTCAGTAAATCTGTGAAAGTATATTGGCCAAAATTTAGGGGCAAGTTGAAATCGATCCCAGTCATCTTTTCTCACAACCGATTGTGTTTATTTGTGTTACAACAATTTTCTAAAACCTTAACGGGACAGTAGTGATCAAGGAATAAATATGAGCAGAGGATTTGGATGGATTGTCATTTTAGTGATCGTCGCCGGTTTGGCGGGATGCGGATCGGTCAGCCCGTCGAACGCCGAGGAAGATCAAGCGACCGTGATTTATGTGTCGCTCGAGGGCAGTGATCACTGGTCGGGGACGTTGCCGGCTGCCAACCCGGCACGGGATGACGGGCCGGTAAGAAGTTTACAGCGTGCCCGGGATATCGTTCGAACATTGATCGCCAATCAAACAAGCGATATCCATGTGGTTTTGCGAGAAGGCACATATCATTTGGAAAACACACTCGTTTTAAGTGTCGCCGATTCGCCCAAGGCCGGCTGCCGGATCATTTATCGCAATTATAAGGACGAACAGCCGGTGATCAGCTCCGGCCGGGTGATTACGAACTGGGAAAAATGTCCGGATCCACCGGCCGGCATCGCCGAATCCGCGCGTGACCATGTCTGGGTCGCCGATATCGATCCGGACCTGCCGCGATTTTATACGTTGTACGCCGCGCATGGTCGGCTGCCGCGCGCGCGATGCAACGGTTTTAAGCCGGTACTCGGCCCCAAAGACCCGAACCGGTCGAACAGCACGCTGCATTATCCCGATGGGACGGTGATGCGAAACTGGCCCAATATCGAAGATGTGGAGATTGTCATTCGGCCGTGGTGTCTGTGGACGATGAACATCCTGCCGCTGGCCCGGGTTGATGAGCGAGCGCAGATTGCTTATACCGCACTGGAAGGGACCTATCCGCTCACCCGCGAACGGCACGGCCGGTTCGGCGAACAGTCCGTCTGGGTCGAAAATGTACCCGAAGCACTGGACCGGCCCGGCGAGTGGTTCAGCAATTCACGGGAAGGTAAAATATACTATTGGCCTCGCGGCGGCAGGCCTGAAAAGGATATTGTTATTCCTACCCTGTGTGAATTGATCCGGATTGAAGGTGATGAATTAAATGAACGACCGGTGAGAGGTATTGTCTTTAACGGATTGACATTGAAGCACGGCCGACGCGAAACCTGGGCCGAAGACGACAAAGGGCTTCAGCATGACTGGGAGATGTACGATAAAGGCAATGCCCTGATGCGGTTTCGCTGGGCCGAAAATTGTGAAGTGACAAACTGTACGTTCACCCATTCCGGCGGCGGGGGGCTGCGGCTGGACCTTTATGCTCAGCAGATCGAAATACAGCATAACGAATTTTCGTATCTCGGCGGCACCGGCCTGCTGCTTTGCGGTTACGGCCCTGGCGGCATGGATGTCAACAAAAACAATATCATCCGCCATAACCATATCCATCATATCGGGCAGATCTACTGGCATTGCAGCGGCCTGCACCTGTGGCAGAGCGGCTCGAACCGAATCGCCCACAACCGGATCCATCATACGCCGTATAATGCGGTAACAATCAGCGGCGTCGATCCGTTTTATTTTCAAGCGGATTGGCATGATAAGAGAGAACTCTCGCGGACGATTGACTGGCAAGGATGCGGGCTAACGCCGGGAGATTATGGCTGGGATGCGATTTTGCCGTTTCTTTACGGCCACGATAATCTCATGGAGTATAACGAGATTCATCATGCGATGGAGGTGCTCGGTGACGGCAACGGTCTGTATATCCGAATGTGCCCGGCCGGCAATATTGCCCGCCGAAATTATTTCCACCATATTCTCGGCCAATATACCGCCGGTGCGATCCGCATGGACGATCAGCAATTCGGCTGTGAAATCACTGAAAATATAATCTATCACTGCACGGTGGCAGGCATCTGTACCAAGCATGCCAATACGATCAACAATAATTTCATCATCGATATCCTGACCGATAACGATCCGCGAAATACCAATAACAGTCAATTTCGAGGCTATATTGTCTATTATCCTTCCGGGGGTACTCCTGAGGGTACGCCGGATATCAGCACTGGGGTGATCACGCAAAATATTTTGTATCATACCGGCGACGAAAAACCAAACTTCTATATCGACTCGAGCAATTGGAGTACAAAACAGGTGTATATCGAAGATCAACAGGTCGATCGAAACCTGATGTTCTGGAAAGGTCACCTTGAAGCTTCGAATGAGTTATTAAGCAGCTATCAAGCGAAAGGCATCGACCCAAATAGCATCGCTGCCGACCCGCAGTTTGCCGATCTGTCCGATTTTGCATTGAAAGATACCTCGCCCGCCTTTAAGCTGGGCATCAAGCCCATCCACTTCAATAATGCAGAAATCGCGAAATAACACGATAGCGGTTCAAACACCTGCTTTGAAATTGCCGATGGCTTCGGACGTTCGAAGATAGCGGTTGTAGATTCGCACTTTTTTCACTTCGCCGTTAAGAGTCGGCCCGATCGACAATTCGTCATCGCCATTGACATCGTACATATTCGGATTAAATCGACCCCAGCCAAACTGGCGGTGCTCGGCGCCGTCATTGAATTTGCCATCCACGACAAATGAGATAATCTTCGGCCCGCCGTCAACGATCACCGCAATATGATGAAGCTGACCGGTTTTAAGGACATCACGGTCGCAGTCCCATCGGCATTCACCGCGGCCGTCGTTGAGGATAATCTCCAGTGTGCCGCGATCGGTGGTCTGTAAGGCAAAGCCCTTGCCGCTCGGGTTGCGGTTATCGAGAACGATCTGGTCTTTTTCCAGTGAATCGAAGGTGATCCACAGATCGATCGAGAATCCCTGTCGCAGGTCCTTGGTGCCGTAATCGGCGCGTTTGAAGTCCCGTTCAGCGAATATCGGCAGCGGCGGCATTTTTGTATTTCCAGAAATCTCTTTACCGTCCAGATCCAGGATAATCCCGTCTTGGGCAATCTGGTCATTATCGAATTGGTTCCACAGTCCTTCAATGAGAGTTTGATCAAGTTTATGAACGCGGGCGACGTCTTTTTGGGTTTCCGTGATAAAGATCTCACCGTTTTCTTCGACCAGGTCCGGATAGCTCATCCGGATTCGCGGGTCATCATCATAAAGAAAAATCTCCGGCTGGGCCCATTTGATTGCTTTACCATCCGGTGTGTCGATCTCAATGCCGCCGGTGATCCAGACCGGATTGCGATCTTCATAGGGCAGCATCCCGTCATAGCTTTTCATCTGGCGAATGAAATGCCCGCCGTGATTGTGGAACCAATAGACGTATTTTCCGTTCTCGCATTTCCACGCGAAATTGGCGGCCCGCGGATGTTTCATCCGTCGCCCGTCGGCGTAGCATTTGTATTGCGGCTGTGACCAGGTATGACCGCCGTCGCGGCTGTAGCAGCATACCGGATAGCCGTCAATACTCCGATACACACAGTAAAACGAACCGTCGCTGAGAACACTGAAGCTGTGTTCGCCGGCGATGGGGCCGCCGCCCGGGGGCGTCCGCAGGCCGATATCGCCGTCGGGCAGTGTTTGCCAGTTGAGCGTCTCGGGATCGGTCTCGGTGAGGATATTATCGCTTTTCAATAGCACACCTTCATTGCTGGTGAAAAAGCCTTTGCCGATACCGCCGACTTTGTGCAGAGGGACATAGCCGTTGTTATTGGCGATAAACGGCCTGCCGACATTCCAGAAGAAACGGATTTTTCCCTTATATGGGTTATTGCGGTCGATCTCGAATTCCCGGACCGGCACGACATAGTGTTTGTCCGACCAGGTCTTGCCGTGATCATCGCTGTATTTGAAGACGTAATCGCCCAGCGAATCGACGCGCGTGCACTTTCCGGTTTTGTAGGGCGGATTGTCCGCGACGATCTCTCGGATGTTTTCGGTATTATAGTTATAGAAGCAATAAACGCGGCCGGAAGGGACTTTGAGCATTACGGCAAACGAATTTTCCGGCCCGCCCGGTTTTTCCATGAAGACCGGCTTAGACCAGGTTTTGCCCATATCCGTGCTTCGCAGAGTGGTCACGCACTGGCCGGGCTCGCCTTCTTCGCCGGTGCCGGTCGTTACGCAGCACAGCCACGCGCCGTCATCGGTTTTGACGACATACGGCTGGTCCGAATAGCTGATCGTTGGAATTTCAAGTCCTGTTTCAATGTGTCGTTTGTCTGTACTCATTAAGTTTCCTTTGTTCAAATCATATGGTTTTTAATTTCCGGTCGGATTTCGGTGCCTGCCCTTTACGAACGGTTTTGGGCAGCATACCGAAAGCCTGCTTAAAGCATCGGGTAAAATAGGATGTACTGGAAAAACCGGTGTTATATGCGATCGATTTGATCGGTGCGACCGGATTGTTTTGCAGCTCCTTGAGTGCCCGGTCTAAACGGATACGGGCGAGCGACTGGCTGATCGTTTCGTTATAATATTTCTTAAAGATTCGGTTGGCATGACGTGAACTCATCCCCAGGCTGAGGATCGTATTTTCCAGGTTGATCGGATACATGTAATTGGTCTCTAAGAATGCCATCATGTTCTCGGCGATGTCTCTGGATCGTTCGCGCGGGATTTCTTTGACTTTTCGTTGAACCGGTTTGAGGTCCAGTCGTTTGAACTGAGTACTTAAGCATTCCAGCAGCCAAAGCTCGATCAATAAAGCCAATTTTTGTGAAGCCCAAAGCCTTTTATCGTTTACGCATAAGCACGTAAAGAGTTTTGACATCGTGTGATCAATTTCCGTGGATTGAAAGCCATTATTTTTCGGACAATGTTCGGGATCGAGTTGCTTGAGGAAGTGGCCTTTGTGTTGTCCGGATATTTCTATTATCGAACCCATCATCGCACCCCGGCCTTTGCAGGACCATGTATGGGGCGTATTGGGCGGGATCAACAGTCCGGTCCCTTTTTTGAGTTTGATCGGCTTGTTTCGCAAGCGAAAATCAAACTCGCCATCCAGAACGAATTCAAGGTGCAATTCCGGATGTCGATGGATGCCCGGATCAATTTGATGCGTGTAAGTACCCGGTCCAAGATGCAGAAAGACGCATTGAAACGTCATATTCTGTATATTTAAGGGGCGAAGCTGGGTCTGGGCCGCACTGAGGCGGACATTCATATCCCGGACCCGATTGGAATTGTTGAGATATCGTAATTGGTTTTTCTTAAGCAATTCTGTCATTGAACACGTATTTTGCTTTTTGGTCTTATATATTCCGGTTGTTGCGCAATTATAATCAAAAGACGCAGGATTTCGAAAGCCATTAAATTCGGCCATGTCCTGATTTTGACAAAAATGTCCGGTCCGTGCAAGTTTTTATCATTTTTTATCGAATGGTTTATGGTAAATTATCGGTATGACTATTTTTGATGACGATTTTTTCAGGCGAATTAGCCGTATCGCTTTTGTTTTGTGCTTTGGCCTGTGTTTAAGCTGCCATGGCGATCCGAACATTCGAATGTGGGAAAATCCGCCGGTCGAAAAAGTTCCGCCGTTGACGAATTCACTGGTTGAATATGTCAAATCGCGGCCGATACCGCAATCACAGCTCGAATCCCTGCCTAATGGCGCGACACAACTGGTGATTGACAGTCAGCCGTATTCATTCGTCTTCGGCGCGACTCCCTTATCCGATCCGATGGATAGCTGGCATGTTCAGACATGGAAACAGACCGGCCATGAACTGTTGCATGTGTTTGCCAATATCGGATTTTACGATCCGCGAAGAGGCTACGGCAATTATCACACGCCGTTCTGGTCGGATAAAGATACCTATCATGAAGAGATGGTCGAGACGCTGCTGTGGCGAATACTGCGGGTCTATCCGGATGCCAAGATCCTGCTGACGCTCCAGATCGATGTGTACCCCAACTGGCACAGGGAAAATCCGCAGGAGCTGATGCGGAATGAACATAACGACGGCTTTGTGGTCGGCCATCATTTTCGCCGCATCGGCAACGATCCCAATATGGCGAACCAGGAAGTCTTGGCGCCGTCGTTTTTTTCGAAGAAATTATTGTCCGATGAATCCCGCGCGGTTCGTAGATTCATCGAAAAACTGGAGAGTACGATTCCCGGCCGGGCTGTGATCGGTTATGTGATCGGCGGTGGGCAGGATCTGCAAAATTACATGTGGCATCCGCCGGACGGGCTCCGCCAGAAAGACCCCAATCTCTGGGGTGATTACAGCCAACCGGCCAGGGCCGCATGGCGACAATGGGCCAAAGCAAAATATAAAACGATTGAGAAATTGAATGAGACGTGGAAAACAAATTTCGTGGATTTTGAAGATGTTGCGCCGCCGGCCAGTACAAAACTTATAGGAAAAGAAAAATTTCATAATCCCTGCTCTGAGCAGCAGGCCATCGACTGGAAATTTTTCCTGACGCAGGGCCGCAGCGATTATCTCCTGACTCTGGCCAAGGTTGTGCGGGAAAGTGCCTCACGAAAGATCATCATCGGAGCCTATAGCGGCGAGTCCGGCTGCCGCAGTGATGTCGAGGATAACTGGCGGCTGCTGCAATCCAAAAACATCGATTTTCTCTTTCACCAGCCGTTTTACGGCAATCGCCTGCCGCCGTCCGCCTCGGGCATCAGTGCTGTATTGGGTTCTCATCAGCTCAACGGCAAGCTGTTCATTTGCGATATGGACCATCATACATGGCTGGGCAAACCGCTGGGAGAATTGATCGCGGGCACCGGTGTCAGCCAGAACGACCGGGTCGTCGGCCGTGCGCAGAATATCGAGCAATTGCGCAGCATGTGGCGACGGGAGATCGGGCGGTTGACGGCGACGGGGCTGGGGTGGCATTATCATCCGCTGCATGGCGCCCATATGTTCGAGGCCCCATCGATCAGACAGGAACTGGCCATGATAAAGACGTGGATCGATTCGCTGGATAATCCTTCGCCGCAGAATCCGGCCTGTGATGTGGCGGTGATCTTCGATGAGCATTCGATCGCATATCTGAAAGGAGCTCTGAGTTTGCTTCATTGGAGATGGTGGCACACCCAGATTGAAAAGCTCAACGCATCCGGCGTGCCCTACGCGACTTATTATGCCGACGACCTGCGGGCAGGCAATCTCACGACGGCGAAAATGGTACTGTTCATCAATCAATTGAATTTCGATCCGGAGATGATCGAGGCCATCGAAAAATTGAAATCGGATAACAGAACAGTAGTTTTCATGCAGTATTCCGGTTTAATCCAGTACAGCCAGGGCCAAATCGATACCGTTAGTGATGTGATCGGTATGAATTTAAGTACATCGGGAAAAAATGCTCAATGCAAAGGTAACCTGGAATTATCCGATTCTCTGCAAAAATTAGCATCATCACCAATCTTGCCTAAAGAAAAAGGTCTGATCTTAACCGATGAAGTTTTGGCGGTTACCGATTCACAAGCGGTCGTTCTTGCCGATTACGCGGATAGTAATATACCGGCCTTCGCAGTTTGTGAACATGATAACTGGACATCGGTGTTTGTGGGAACCGATGTGCTCTCGCCAACGCTTTTCCACAAAATTGCCGAATATGCCGGGGCATGGCGAATCGCACCGCAAGGTTATGCTGTCGCGGCCAGCGAGGATATGTTGATGGTTCATCCGTTGAAAGCCGGGCCGGTGACGATCACACTCAAAGAACCGGCGGCCCTTTGGACCTGTCCGCCCGAAACGATAAAAACATCTTGCGATATCCGGCACGAGCTGGACCTGGAATTGGGAAAGACATATTTATTCAAATTAATCAAAGAACCTTAATCGGGGATGATTTGAATACGGCTTCAAGAGACAATTTGATGTGCGGTCGTGATCGTGTACAGGCTTTGTTTTCCGGTGAGCCGATCGATCATCTGGCATTGATGCCGATCACCATGCAGTTCGCCAGTCACCTGATCGGCAAAGACTATCTCGACTATGTCACCGATTATCGTGTCCTGGTCGAGGGCCAGATTCAGGTTGCCGAAAAATTCGACTTTGATCATGTCTCGGCCATATCGGATCCCACCCGCGAGGCGGCCGACATCGGAGCGGATATCATTTTCGAGCAAAGGGGCGTACCCCGCATTTCACATGAGAATCTGTTTTTGGCGGACAAGAAAAAACTCACCGGGCTGAAAATGCCTTCACCGTATGCCGACGGCCGGATGCTTGACCGCGTCAAGGCAATCGAACTATTTAAAGAAAAAGTCGGCGGTGAAAAATACATCGAAGGGTGGGTCGAAGGCCCGTGCGCCGAAGGGGCGGATCTGCGCGGCGTCAATATGTTGATGATGGACTTCATCGACGATCCGGCGTTTGTCCATGATCTGTTTGCGTTTACCAATGAATTGGCGTGGCAATTTGCCGAGGCCCAGATCGAAGCCGGTGCGGACATAATCGGTATCGGCGATGCCGTCTGTTCGCTGATCGGACCGCAGCTCTATAAGGAATTCGTCTGGGCATACGAAAAGCAGTTGATCGACAGGATTCACCAAAAAGGCGCTGCCGTACGGCTGCATATCTGCGGCAACATTACCGACATCCTCGAAGACATGGCGGCCCTGAACTGCGAATTCGTCGATATCGATTATCCCGTCCCGATGGCGACGGCACGCGAAAAACTCGGGAGCAATCAGATTATTGCCGGTAATCTAAATCCGGTCGCTGATCTGCGGGATTCGACACCCGATCAGATCCTTGAAGACCTTGAAAAATGTCATCGTAACGCCAGCAGCAAATACATTGTGGCGGCCGGCTGCGAGATCGTCGGTGATACCAAAGATGAGAATGTATATGCCTTGACACAGTATGCCAAGGCCAATCACTGAAAAGTGTTGAAAGAGAAGCGAAAGGGTAACTATGGCAGATGAGAATGGTGCGGTCACACGCACATCACCGTGGCTGTTTATCCCGTATTTATCGTTCATGCAGGGCATTCCGATCATTGTTGTTATGCAGGTCACCGCAATCATGTATAAATCGCTGGATATCTCCAACGAGGTTATCGGCCTGACCAGCCTGTTCATGCTGCCGATGTCGTTTAAGTTTCTGTTTGGTCCGATCGTCGATTCGTTCGGCACCAAGCGAAACTGGATCATCTTTTCGCAATTGGTCTTACTGGTCTGTTTTACAGTACTGGCGATATCGGTGTCTCTGCCGATCTATTTTGTACTGTCACTGGTTTTATTCAGTATCCTGGCGGTTGCCAGCGGCTTTAACGAGGTCCCGATCGACGGTTTCTATATCGAAGCGCTGACCCCCAAGCAGCAGGCCGCATTTATCGGTGTCAAGGTGGCCTTTTTCAGGATATCGATCGTTTTCACATCCGGTTTTATGGTGATGGTTGCCGGCAGTTTCGGCCAGAAAATGGATAATATTCAATGGGGCTGGAGCCTGTTTTTCGCAATCGCGGCCGTTTTGTTTTTAGTATCTTTAATTTGGCATAGTTTGACGCTGCCACGCATTCCGGGGAAAAAGGTCGCACCCGAAACAGGTTCCAAGTCCTATTGGAACGCTTTTAGGGCATTTTTCACCCAAAAGCATATCGCCTTTATGATCAGCTTTATTTTGCTGTATCGTGCGGGTGAGGGGTTGTTGGTGCGCATGGCCGCACCGTTTTTGATGGATACCGCTGATGCCGGCGGGCTGGAGGTTTCTGTTAAAGCAATCGGCTTTATGTACGGCTCGGTCGGCGTGATCAGTTCAATTCTGGGCGGCCTGACAGGCGGCCTGCTTTTGAAAAAATTCGAATTCAGAAAAACCATGATCTTTCTGGCCCTCTGTATGACGCTGCCGAATATTCTCTATATCCTGCTGGCATATTTTCGCCCGATGGATGTGACCGAGATCAACCTCGGGGGCTTGCTCGGACGGTTTGGATTCGACGGGGACTTGAAATGGATGATCAATATGCCTGCTCAGGTCGTGATCGCAATCGAACAGTTCGGTTATGGCCTGGGTTACTCGGCCTTTTTGGTCTATCTGTGCAAAATTTCCGCCAAGGGCAATTACAAGGCCTCTTTTTTTGCAATCGCTACGGGCCTGCAGACTGTGGGCTGGACGATGTCCAGTGCTGTCAGCGGTTATTTGCAATCGTATTTCGGCTACACCTGGTTATTTATTTTCAGCGTGATCTTCGCCCTGCCGGGCATCGCGTGTCTGATCATCCTGCTGTTTCGATTTAAGGAATAACGGTGTGAAAGGATTTGCGTTGCCTGTCAAATAGGAATTGATTACGAATAATTCGTAAGCACTTTTTCAACTCGGCCGCGATTAGACGGGCCCGTATAAATGCGATACACAATATGGTCAGCCCGCCCGATTTGGTCGGTAATGATATCCATGGTTTCGTCGATCGGCTTATCCGAAATGGTTGAGATGAGCTGAATCTTTTTGCCGGCGTCGGTAATCTTTCGATAAACATCGGGCCATTGTGTAATATCCGGCGAACCCGCACCGGGGATCCACTGAATGCCTCTGAGCGATTCGATATCCAATACACTGTCGAGATGAACGAGCTGGCCCGGCCCGTCCAGATGATAAAAGGCATTTGTCAGCCGGTCACAGGCCTTTTGCAGTGAAGGTTTGACGTGTTTTTCGAACATGTCCGGCCCGATCATATATGCCACATCGCACTGGAGCATATAATGCGGCGCTTGCGAGAAGATTTCCGCCCAGGTGGTATAGCCGGGATTGACGCCGGCGGTCAACGATTGAAATTCCTGAAAATACTGCCACCAGATTTCATCACACTGATCGATCAACCGTTTCACCTCATCGGGTTCATCGTAGAGATCCAACAGCAGTTTTTCGCCGGGCCGAAAGGTCGAAAGGATATCGAGCGTCCCGCCCAGGTCGGGCATACCGATCTGAACGCTTCCCTGCCAACGATCTATAGCGGCCGAGATAATCTCTTTTATTCGAAGAAACCACTTATGTTCGGGATCAAAATCAAATTGGATGTCCTTGATCGCCTGCTGATCTCTGGGTTCGAACCATACCGTATCATGATCACGGCCGTTTTTAAGCTCAGCCCCGAGAAAGGCGGCCACTACCCCCGGTCCGAAATTCGGCCAGATATGCGGATAGGCATCGCCCAGAAACGCCATCGATGAGAGGCGGACTTGCCAATCGTCGATTATTATCTCGGCGGGCTCCTCCAACGGATAATAAGACTGGAACGAAAAACCGGCAGTCTGTTGCGGGGGCTGAATCCAACCCTGGATCAAAGGGCGGCCGAGTTTTCCATGCCACCACAGGTTACTGTCATGGATGATCGTATCCCATTTTTCTTTTGTAAATCCAATTGACATCGTCGAAATCCTTTATGAAACCAAGCCAGTCATGCGGAAAATATGATGAATTCGTGTTTAAGGCAAGTTTATTTTAATTTGACATGTCAAAATTGATTGCTATGATTATGTACAAAATTCAATGTGAAGGAGTATTCTGTGACGCAAGATAATATGCAATCCGAGCAGACCAATGCGGGATCGATACGTGAAACAGCCGTACCATCGCCCGGTGAACAAGTCAAACAGTTCGGTATTCTGGCCAGTCCGTGGATCTTCGTGCCGGCCATCTATCTGGTCCAGGGCCTGATTGAAGGCGGCATCCTGCTGCAGGGAACGGGCATGATGTACAAAAATTTCGGCTACTCCAATGCATTCATCGGCTATATGGCCTTGTTGAATCTACCGCTGATTTTCGCCTTTTTGTGGGCACCGTTCGTCGATACTTGGGGCAGTAAACGCAATCTCTCGGTCTTTTTCTTCTTTACAATCGCGATTGGGATGGCCGTTCTTGCTGCCGCCATCTACTTTCAGGTTGCATTTACGGTGACCTCCGTTACGGCACTGCTCTTGTTGGCCGTTATTCTCTCCTTCTTTCGTGTTTCCACCGACGGTTACTATATCCGGATTCTCAGCCCGAAGCTTCAGGCCGAATTTGTCGGTGTCAAAGCGGCCGGTATTCGGATCGGCATGATGGGGACATTAGGCATTTTCATTGTCTGGGCCGGGATGATCAATGAAGCGTTTAAATCATCCGATGGCCAGGCAGAGGGGGTGCAGCGGCTTCTTTTCTCCGCAGGCCATATCGGCACGCCCGCGTTGGGATGGTTCTGGATGTTCGTTTCACTGACCGGTGTTGTTTTGCTCATGGCGGTGTATAATTTCTTCTTCCTGCCGAAAACAGATCGGGATGTCCCGGTCAAACATGCAAAGGGTTTTCCGCTGGTTGAGGTCATTAAAGAATATCTTCAACAGGATAAGGTGATCGCGATTATCGTCTTTATTCTGATCTTTCGTTTCGGGCAGGCACTGCTTGTAAAAATGGCTGATCCGTTTTTTATGGACCCGTTCGATAAAGGCGGTATGAACCTGACGCTCAAAAACCTTTCCATGATCCGAACGCTTGCCAGCATCCCCTTTATGATCGTCGGCGGGATCGCCGGTGGTTTCATTATCAAAATATGGGGTTTGCGAAAGACGTTTATTCCTCTGGCGACACTAATGGCTTTACCGAACCTCGGGTACTGGATTCTCACGCATTATCATTCTACGGCCAGCTTTATGTTCAAAGGATTTGAAATTCCGTATGACATATTTGCTGTCATGAGTGTCGAGAGTCTCGGGTACGGGATGGGATTTGCCGGCTTTTTCTATTTTATCCACGCGATTGCCACCGGCAAAAACAAGACTTCGACTTTTGCGATCTCTACGGCGCTGATGGGGCTGGGCTGGTATATCCCCTGTGCGATCAGCGGCGTAGTCC
>CAZFDE010000065.1:0-14654 GCA_964517795.1 uncultured Pirellulales bacterium
AATCAGATGAATGTAACCAATAATCCGGCCGTCCAGCCTGACTGGTTCATAGATATGCAAATATCCTTTTGAAAAATGATAAGACGATTTCTGCACGACTTTTTGAGCAGATGGGTTGTCATCATAGTTTTGATGGCGGTATTCCGCATAATTGTCATTATGAAGCCCGTTGACGCTGCCAAACACAACCGACGGTTCTCGCAGCAGCGCGCTTAATGTCTCATGGGCATCTTCCATATCTTCAAAGGCCAAAGCGGCCTTGCAGTTATCGGCAATGATACGCGCCTGCGTCGTCAGGTTGGTTACCAGATTCTGACGCGTGACATACCATTCCCATGCGACAAACCCGACGCCCGCCAGAATAAACGAAACGATACATGTCACCATCACAATAGCGACGAGTTTGTTTCGCAATGTCGTATTTTTCAGATATTTCCTGATACCCATTTTTCAGTCAACCCCATATGCGGATATTAACAACCTTAACCTTAGGTATCGTCATAATTTAAGCGGATGATCGCAGGCCCTTGATTTTTGCTCAATAAACACAATTGCTTGTCTTTTCCACATTATTTTCGGACGTTACAATGGCCATTAAACCGCTCTTTTGATATGCGTTTGACATAGCTGAAAACGCCCTTTATGATAAGAAAAACAAATATCAGGATATTCATGCGAATTATACTAAACGTCATTTATCTGTTGATCGCGATGGGGATTAGTCCCATGGTGATCTTCCGGATGCTCAAACACGGCCGGTATCGACACGGTTGGCGGCAGCGATTCGGTAAGATTATCCGAAAAGATGCGGCCCTTAAAAAATGTATCTGGATCCATGCCGTCAGTGTCGGCGAGGTCAACGCTACCCGGACCGTGATTGAGCAATTACAGCAGCAACTGCCCGATTATGATATCGTCCTGAGTGTGACGACCGACACCGGATTTAATCGTGCCAAGACACTCTATGGGGATCAACTGGAGATATTCTTTTATCCGCTTGATTTTTCTGTGTTCACCGACCGGGCATTCACAAACATTCAGCCGAATTTGTGTGTACTGATGGAACTGGAGATATGGCCGAACTTTATTCTTTCGGCACGGCGAAATATGGTACCCGTGATTGTCGCCAATGGCCGGATCAGTGATAACAGTTTTAATAAGTATCGAAAAATCAAGTTTCTGGTACGTAAAATGATGGCAAAGTTATCGCTGGTGCTCGCCCAGACGCCCCAATACGCACAGCGATTTCACGAATTAGGCGTAAGACCCGGTCGCGTGGTTGTGACCGGTTCACTCAAATACGATACCGCTCAAATCACCGACTCCGTCGAAGGGGCTGATAAAATAGCCAACCAATGCCGCCTCAATGACAACCGTCCACTCTGGGTCGCCGGCGGTACCGGTCCTGAAGAAGAAACAATCATTTTGAATGTGTATCGTAAGCTTATCAAAGATCAGAATCTCGAATCGTTAAAACTGGCTGTCGTACCTCGCAAACCCGAACGCTTCGACGAGGTCGCCCGGCAAATTGAACAGGCAGGATTAACATTTATCCGATACAGTGAAATCAAAGACGCACATACACCGATCCATGACGAGTATCAGGTCATCCTGGTTGATACGATCGGGGATTTGCGTAAATTTTACAGCCTGGCAACGGTTATATTTGTCGGCCGGTCATTAGTGCCGATGGGCGGCTCGGATATGATTGAGGCTGCCGCACTGGGCAAATGCACCCTCTTCGGCCCACATACATTTAACTTTAAACAGACAGTCGATGCCCTGCTTGCCGGAGATGGGGCATTGCTGGTTCAAAACGAAACCGAATTGTTCGAAACAATGGCGAAATGCATGTCCGAACCGGCGTTTCGCAAACAAATCGCCCATAACGGCCAAAACGTCATTCAAAACAATCAAGGTGCTACCGGCAAAACCGTCGAGGAAATAAAAAAAGCACTCAAAAATCCGTTCATTTAAGCCGATTTCAGTCGTTTTGCGACCGCTTCAATATAATCCGGAGCGGTCCCGCAGCAGCCGCCTAAAATATTGATTCCGAGTTCATGTATGCGGTTCACCTCCTCGGCAAATTTCTGCGGAGTAACTTGATAAACCGCTTCACCATCGACCAACTCCGGCATACCCGCATTGGGTTCGGAAAAGATAAGCGGCAGTGAACGATCGCCGACCGCTTCAGTATATCGTTTAGCTAATCGGATATAATCTTCCATCGATGCCCGGCCGCAATTAAACCCAATAGCTGCAACCTCGAACGACAGCATTTTTTCAAGGGCCGCTTCCACAGACACCCCCATCATCGTTCGAAAATCATCGCCGGCCTCATCGAATGACATCGATACAAAGATCGGTAAACGTCCTGCCTTGCGCTTGGCTGATTCGACGGCGATTTCCAATTCATCCAGTGCGGTCATTGTTTCGATGATTAATCCATCCACCCCGCCATCGATCAATCCGGACACTTGCCGGTCGAACGCATCTTTCAAGACATACGGCATCAACGGCCCTACCGGTTCGAGAAAGTCGCCGCTGGGCCCGATATCACCGAGTACATATTGCGTATCACCGGCCGCCTTTCGTGCAATGCGGGCCGCAGCCGTGTTGATTTTCTCGACCTGATCCCCATAGCCATGCCGCGATAGCGTAACCGCATTGGCCCCAAAGGTATTGGTCAGCACCGCATCGCTGCCCGCTCCATAATAGGCCCGGTGGATCGCCTCCACGATATCAGGAGAATCCAGGTTGACCGATTCGTTACAGGTACCCGCCGACACACCGCGTGCGGCAAGCTGCGTACCCATCGCGCCATCCAGTAAAAATACGCCCTGTGATAACCGTTCTGTCAAATTCGTTTTGCTCATAAAAAAATCCTATCTGAAATAATCAATCATCCGTAATCAGTTATCAACCTCCTGTGCTTCACCGTTGATGATGCGATAATGATGTTTGAAGCGCGCCGTGTTGGGCCGGGTAAACAGGGCCTGCTGCTGCTTGGCCGAAAAACCGGTCGTTTTGATCGAACTGAGTTTTACCTCAATTTCCGTCGAGCTGCCCCGCTGCCCCACTCGCGGGGCGATCAACTGGATCTTACGGGGCACCCAGAATCCCTCTGTCAACAATTCGTGCTCGGACAGTCGTGCGATCATGATCGGCGTGCCGCTTTGCCCAAGGTATTCGATCCGGCTGACAATATAATCCCGGGTATCGATATAAACCCGCTTGACCGGTCGGATCGGATCAAGCTTTGTTAACACATCCCATCTGCCCGACCGTTGAAATTGCCAGCTTGCGGTTTGGCCGATCTCGAAAATTCCCAACACCTCAAGCATGAGTTCCGGCCGCAGTTTTAATGTCCCCAGGGTCTTTTGATCTTCCCACAGTCCCCACCAGAAGGTATCGACCTCTTGGAGACGAACCGCCATCCAGAATTCATAGGGATTGGCACCGGCCGTTACCGCCTTGGGGTCGAATGCGATATCCCCCTGCAGATAGATCGAATCCGGCGGCTGGAAAAAAATTTTCAACGGAAAACTATGTTTGAATTCAGCATCTTCATACCGACATCGCCCATTGGCCTTAAACGGCAGAATTCTGGCAGTCCGCTGATTAAGAATGGCTAACGCTTTAAGGGCGTTGTCCACCTGAAAAGCAGGTTTGGATATCGGCTGCGGGCCGCATCCGAGACTATTGACCAGAGATGCAAACACGACTGAAACCAGAATAATTTGAAGAAGATGATGTTTCACGTCTCAAGATCCACCTGGAGGATTTGGCTAAGCTGGCCGGACAGTTGCTCGATCTGATCTTCGGTCAGGTTCGGATGGACAACATCTACAATATCTTTGCTGCCGGCGATCCGAAGTTTCCACACATCGCGACCGTCCTGGGTTTGAGAAGAATCGTATTTAAGGATGCGTTTGCGCATCAAAATCAGCGCCACCACAAAACGGAAATTTAATTTCTCAGGATCGGTCTCTTCGGCTAATCGCTCAAAAAACGCCATCAGCATATCGTCATCGATAAAGAGTTGTTTTTTTTCGTCCGACACCGCCATCCGACTCTTCCAGAAACAGTACACCTGTGGGTTCTGCTGCTGCCAGTATTCGAGCGAAAAATCCCGCCGCTGCAGGCCGTCCTCTGCCTCGATCAGGGTAGCAATGTAATCCTGCCCCGGTTCGATCTCTTTTTGGGTTCCAAAACAAACCCCTGCCGGTTTTTCAATCTGCCAATCTGCCATGATCCTGTCCATCCATTCCCGGAAATACCGCCCACGATTTGATTTTTTCCGCTGTCTTGGCGCCAATGCCATGAACCGCCGTCAATTCATCAACCGATTCAAATGCGGGCTGTCCGTTCATATTTTCACGATACGCCATAATTTTTGCAGCACGTGCCGGCCCGATACCCGGTAACCGACACAGTGAATACATCGGATCGTAATTCACATCAACCGCCGATAATGGTGCAGTCCTTGCGCCAGATCGAGTCTGGCGGTAATCGTCCCAGCAAATGCAGCCCACAACCAGCACACCCAGTGCCACGCCGATCAATAAAGCCTGCCGCTCGGTTCGCAGGGATGGTTCAAGTTGTTGAATTCGCCGATTGAACATATATTCGAAAGATATCGCTCCGCATCATTTCTTTACAACTTCGCGAAGCTTTTGCAAGATCTTATAAGATTTTCGCGGCACCTGACGATCCGCTAACAGACCGGTATGAAACGGATTTGCATTCTCACCGGCATCCTCTAAACCCGCATAAGTCACATTATCAATATAGGGTTTGCTTAATGCGATCTTATAAAATTGTTCGATCCACTGCGCCTGTTTCAGTTCATCCCATTCCTGATATAAATGGTTTTTGGATGCTGAGGCGATTGGCGATTCGATATTCGAAACAACTAACGGTTTACCCGCCGCCATGAAATAATCGAATACCGCCGATACCTGCATCATATCGCGTAAATGAATGCTGGCAAAACCCGGACAGTACGATACATCCAGACCAAACGCATCAAAGCTTAATCCGCTCTGAAGAATCATATCGATATAAACCGGCGGCGGGATCGTATTGGGCAAGCTCGAATAATATTCGCCCCAGGGCTGGCTGATCTCGACAATTTTGCGGCCGCGATCGGTCACCGCCTTGACCGCCATCACCGACGCTCGTGTCATTTCAAGAACCTGCTCAAAACCGAATCCGAAATGGTTGTACGCATTAAGCCCGCTGATCACGCGCCACGAACTGACATAATCCCCGTACCGTCGGGCAATTTGATCCACAAAATCATAAGCGGCGTCGCGTATAAATTCAAATCCTGCTTTACTGGCCAGCAGCCATTTAGGCAGATACGATTTGGAAAAACAAAGCAACGGCCCCAGGCCAATCGAAGCGCGTTTTTTAACCAATATCTGAATACATTTATCCAGTTGCGTAAAATCGTATTGGCCCTTTTGGGGTTCTGCCGCTGCCCAATTCACAGGCACTGTGATGCTCTGAAATACACCGAATAAGGCCGTCAAGTATTTTGGATCATTTATTTTATTGGGATCGATCCGGCAGCCGAGGATCGCACGGCCAAAACCCCGGTTTCGCCCACGCGAACTGAACATCGCCTGAGCCTGCTTGAACGCCAGTTTCTCACCATAGACCAGTGAGCGGCGAAGCGATTCGTCGGCCTGTCTCGACGCCAAAGACGGATTCGAAATATTCTGGAACGCCTGGATCAGTAAATCCTGGGCTTCATGAGCAATGCCGCTAAGCCCTTCAATTTCTCCAAAAAACGCCCACTCTTCCCGCTTATTGATGATCTGCATCAATTTCGCCCGGGCTAATTCAACATTGATAATATACGGACGCTGCCGCTCGGATAAACAGGTCGTAGATAAATAGACCCGGCGTCCGTTTTCGACCGGCCAAACCAGCGTCAATGCCGCAGTTTCATCATTCGGACAACGGCATTCGATACTGCCCTGCTGACATTCGATTTCCGCTCGGCGTACGGCAATCCCGTCGCTGCCGTACAGATTGGCCCCCTGAAGCTTAAAATCCTTTACCTGCTCGCCATTTTGAAATACCAAAAATTTCACATATTACCTCATCATTACATGTTGAACAATGAATCCTTAGCTATATATCACGATCAGGATATAGTACCTGAAAATGCGATATTTTGCAAGACGAGATTTGGGATTTAAAGTATTTGACGAGTCGAATTCGCTGCCGATTGAAAAGAAATGATTTCAGGGGCGCAAAACCGCTTAATTCGAAGCCGCCGGACAATGGGCGTAATTTCGCATTTGCTGATTCTGAAGATTCTGTAAATAATGGTTCTGCTCGATCAGCGAAATGATCAAATTCATCTGGGTCAACATCATTTCGATGAATTCCGTGTTCACCAGTGCCGTTTCCGGGCCCGGTGCGGGGATCACCATAAAGATATAGCCAAAATGCGTAGCTTGAGAAGATAATCCGGATGCAATGAATGTGTGTTCGTTATGTTGTGTCAAGACCGGTTCCTCACCGTCATCCACATTGGCACGAAGCCGGCGAAACAGTTTTCGGTCCACATCGAGAGAATCAAACTGCGCTTTATCGTTGCACCAGTACTGCCCGTCGCGATCCATCAGGACAATCAACGCACTATCGCTCGATATACAATCAAACACTAAGCTCGAACACTGTTCGAGAATCATCTTTTCCGGATGCGTTGCTGTTTCAAAAAGTTCCATATCCGACTCCTTTAGCTGTTCGGCATTCTTTTGTTTTTGTAACCATCGTCCGTTTTGATATGCAACTTCGTGGAAATGCATTATTCTTGTCCAGAAACAAAAAAAGAACGAACCGGTCGGTTGTTATCGGACAAACCGGTTACCTGGAAACTCAAGCTGGTGCTCAAAAATCGAGCATAGATTTAATATGCGCCATGGGAAATCTGCGGCCGGGGCATTCGGTATAACGCACCCCGGGAACCTGGCCGTGTCCATAAATGCGTGAAGAGGCAATGCGATAGCGATCCTGCAGAAACCGAAGCAACCGGACCAGTGATTCGATCTGCCGGTCCGAAGGAAGCGTTTCATTGAAATTACCCACCAGGCATATCCCGATCGCTTGTTCATTGGCCCAGTTGTCTTTTGTGCCGCCGCAATGCGCGCCGGTGCGCTGCTGTCTCCATCGAAACGTCACTTCCACTGCCCCATCGGGGCTGTCCACACCGTTGCCAATAACAAAATCGTATCCCACGCCGTCCCAATGATTGTTTTCACGGTGCCACTGATCGAAGATTTCGGCATTACCGAATGAGGTAGCGGAATGATGAATAACAATGGCCGTCCATTGCCGTTCAATAGAAGATGGGGGAACCCATTGTGAATGAGTGTGTCTCTGAATAACCGCCGGGCGGGATATTACGGAAGCGGATTCAGGTGCGGATTGACTGTAATCATAGACAATTTGCGGCATCGGCTGTGGTTCATAACACCCACACCCGGGCAGATACAAGATCATTAATCCTGAAAAAAGCAATATGGCAAATTTCGAAATCAGACGTGCCATAACATCAACCTTCAGGACGGGCATGCCTATACCGGACCATACGGACACCATTGCCGGCATCATTGAATTCGATCTGATCCATATAACTGCGCATCAACAGCAGTCCGCGCCCCTCCGTTTTATACAAGTTCTCACCGTATCGAGGATCCGGAACATTCTCCGGATGGAATCCCCGGCCCGCATCAATCACCGAAATCTCGAATTTTTCACTGTCAATGCGATATTCAACCTGAACCAGTTTCTGCGGATCCATTTGATTGCCGTGTTTGACGGCGTTGATAAATGCCTCCTCGATCGCCAAATGCACTGCAAAAATATCATCCTGGCTGTAATCAAACGCCTGTAGATGCTTTAAGATATCCCGGCATACTTTCTGAAATAAAACCGGCTTGCTTGCAAGCTCAAGTGAACAATCTATCGGTGCTGTTGAAGCCATATTTTACAAATTCACACCATGCATTCGTTTTAAATAAGAATAGCAATCTTTCGATCTATCCGCTATACACGTTATCGTCTGTATCACTGCCGGGATACATCATCCAGTGCAAGATCAACCGTTTTATATATATCGAATATTTTGGTCAGACGCGTTATCTTAAACACCTCATAAATTTTCGGATTGATCTGACACAGACATAGCCGTCCGTCCTGTTCGTAAACCTTTTTACTGACACGGATTAACAGCCCTAAGACCGCCGAAGATAAGAAACGGACATTTTTGAAATCCAAGATAAACGTCATGTTCTGAGCCTCTTCGAGCACGGACATGATCGATTCCTGAAGATCTTTGATGTCTTTTTCTTCGAGGATCCGTTCGTCCGTAAATGAAATAATCGTTGCCTCGTCAGTATAATTGACATTGATCCGCGGTTTTAGTTCGGCCATCGGTCTTTTCCTTAATACAAGTTTTCCCAAATTCAGCTTTATTATTACAGGCAAAAACCGCTTGTCAAGAAATATCGATAGTGTAAAAAAATTGATCTGATTTCCGTTTTTTTGAAAAAAGGCTTGCATTCCCGCGAAATCTATATCACAATTCGCCTTTTGCGATTTCAGTAAATATATACAAAACGTACAAAGTAAGGTATTTCCCCCTTTGGAATCAGGGATATGCCTATAGATACTCTAATTTGATAAATTTATAGTATATCGGCAAATGTGTAAATATTAGGATCTCTTATGAACCCTTATTTGGAAGGAGTACGAACATGAAAATCAGCAGATCAACAGGTTATGCATTATTGGCGGCCGGCTACATTGCCCAACACGAAGAGGATGGGATCGTTTTGTCTCAAACGATTTCCAAGAAATACAATATTCCACTGGAATATTTGCTCAAGATCCTCCAGCAACTGGTTCGGGCGAACGTCCTGCACAGCAAACGCGGCCCTCGCGGTGGTTTCTCATTGGCCAAAACCCCCAAGAAGATCACCATGCTCGAGATCATCGAAGCCGTCGAAGGACCGATGATCAATCAACTGAACCTTGCCAAACAGGCACCTCGGGAAAAATTTGCCTCGAAAGCAGAAAAAGCGTACGAACGAGCGCTCAACGAAGCAAAATCGACCTTTGCCAAAACCAAGTTGGACGACCTGATGCAATAAGGTTGTTTAAGCGGACGAATAACCATCTCAAGCCGGGCGATTTTTTCGTCCGGCTTGAGATTTACCACCAGTATGCATATACACGAATTTCAGCAACTGATCAGTAACAAATACGAACAGCGGGACCGTCAGCGCGGAATCCCGTCGACATTTATGTGGTTCATCGAAGAAGTGGGCGAACTTTCAACCGCATTGGCCGAAAACGACAAGGACAATATCACCGAAGAATTCGCCGATGTGTTCGCATGGCTGTGTACACTGGCCAACATCAGTGACGTGGATATCGAAAAGGCCTGCGAAAAGTACAGAAACAACTCGGTCGAAGGTTTTAAATAATCCCTCAGATCATGTAAAGACTTAAGAGCTCGTCTCATCACCTACTTCATCGGCATGCTGAACATCCTGATCATCTTCTGTCTGGCTGCCCGCGGCCGCCAAAGCGCGATAAAAACACCACCCCAAACCCCCGATTATCAGAAGCAAAACAACCGCAAGGATGATATACGATATTTCCGTGAGGCTGTGGGTCAACACCGGCTGACTTTCCGTTTCGCTCACTGACCGGGCACGACAATAGCGGTTCAAGAAGAATGCAGAAAATACACTGATATTACAAATACCGATAATGCCGGCCCAACGCGCAAACCACGATACGCTGGTTGTCTCGGCATTATATTTATTCGTCAATCGATTGGCCTGCAAAACCGCGACCGCTCCGCAAATCGGCAGGATCCATAACACATATTGAACCAGTTGATCGCCGGGGTCACAAGCAACAATATGAACAATCCATCCGGCAGCCAATAATACCGGCCACGGTACCACAGCGATCCAAAAGGTATAAAGACCGCTTTTGTGTGCGACAATTTCGCGATTCGGAGATTGTGGGTTTGATTCCGCTCGTCCCTTGCATATCGAAAATACCCAGGCCATAATCGGCACAAGGATCATAATGCTATAGCCGACCGCGTTATCGATAATCCACTGACCCTCTTTGTTCCGTAAAAATCTGCCCTGATAGACATCGTCGATCAACTGCCAGAAGAACAGCGTCCCCAAGACCAACGGTATAACGACCCGAATCAGATAATCCCACCATTTGCCCAATCGCCACTCGCTGCGGCTGTTCGCGTGACGGCGAAGCGTATCGATCCGCCACAGCCAGCCCAATACTACACATTCGAGCAATCCCAGAAATCCGATCCCCCAGGTTCCATTGATAAACCCATCGATCACCCCAAGCCAGTTCAATCCTCCTTGTGTGATAAAAACCAATCCAGTACCCAGTCCGACCAGGCTCATCGCAACCAGCACAAAGCCCCGCCTCCATCCGGTTTTATCCACGATCCCCGCCAAAACCGACTCGGTGATTGAAAAGGCCGAATCGATCCCCAACGTAACCAGCGCGAAAAAGAATACAAAGCTGAACCACGCCGAATAGGGAAGCTGTGCCAATGCATAAGGGAACGCCACAAATGCAAGTGAAGGCCCGGTTTGGGCCACATTTTCCACTTGCACGGGATGACCGGCCTGCTGCGTGGCAAACGCCATCGCGCCCAGCGTCGCAAATACTGCCAATCCCGCGACAAAACTGGTGGCAAAGTCCGATATCCCGATGATCGCCGCGTTATTATTGATATCGCTTTTGCGATGCAGAAAACTCGCATAGGTCACCATTACCCCGAAAGCCAGGCTCAGGGAAAAGAATACCTGCCCAAAGGCATATCGCCAGACTTCCGGTTTTTGCAACTGCGTCCAATCCGGATCGAGATAATACGCCAGTCCCTGCATACTGCCTTCGAGTGTCATGCCGCGAACCGTTAACAGCAACAGCATTAACCACGGCAGCGGAACGGTTAGCCAGACGATGCGGCCGACCAGTTTGACGCCCTTAAAAATACACAGATACATGCACACCCAGGCAATAACCAGCGGCCAAAATAAATTCAATTGCATCTTCCCGAGTGACAGCCCATCGCGGTATCCCAGATAATCCGTAAAGAAAAATGTTTTGGCTTTTTCCACACCTTCCATTCCAACGCCGGCCCACGGCAGCTCTCCGCCATTGAACATCCCGATGATGCTGTAGCCCAAATAACTGAAACAATACGCCAGGATGACCGGATAATAGGTTACGATCACAAATCCCAGCAGTATTCCCCACCAGCCCACTATTTCGAAACGTTTGTTGCCGCGACGGAATGCATCCGGGGCCGCCCGCTGGGTAAAATGCCCCAGACTGAATTCCAGAATCAACAGCGGTACACCGATCACAAATAAGGCCAAAATATATGGAATCAAAAACGCCCCGCCGCCGTAACTGTAGAGTTTATAGGGAAAGCCCCACAAATTACCCAACCCCACCGCCGAGCCGACCGCTGCAAGGATAAAGCCGCCGCGTGTGCCCCAACTTTCACGTTGTTCTTCAAGAAGCTGCTGTGCCAATCCCGCGGCCCTCTGATCAATTTGATTTGCTAATTCGTTTGAATCCCTAATAGCGTCAGTGAATCGCGTTCGATAATATTGCGGATCTCACCACGCGGAACAACCGGCAGATTCGTATCGCCCAGCATTTTATTAAAGCCCAGCAGGGTTTCGATACACTGGTTGGCCCGGCCGGTCGGAAAACCGCTGCCGAAAACCAGTTTACTCATCACACCGCTTTCGTGCGCACGCAACACGGTGTTATACACCTGCCATACATGCCCGGGATAAATCGTCAAATCACCATAGACATTCGGATGTTTGCGCAACAGCACGATCGTTTGCTCGGTAAACGGGTGCCCCATATTGCCAACGATAATCTTCAGGTCGCTAAATGTTCGGGCAATTTCGTCCAGTAAAACGGGCTGTGCATAGTCAAAGATCGAACGCGCAGGTAAATCCTGGCCGCTATGAAAAAAAACCGGCAGGCCAAGCTGTTCGGCTTGCTCATAAACGATCATGGCCCGACTGTGACAGGGATGAAACGCATGTTCACAGCAATACATGACAATGCCCTTGAGTCCTTGTTTTACAATTGATGCGTCGAGATTGAATTTCCGGTCGATGGTGAGCGGATTGACAATACCAAATCCGACAAATGGATGAGATTGTTTTTGTAATGACTCGACCAATTGCACATTGGCCTGTTCAACATCATCCGATAAATTCGCAAGAATGATACTGCTATCCACATTTTCAGATGATTCCGCAAACTCACTCAACAACGATCCATCGTTGTCATTTTGAAAATCTAAATGTGTGTGGCAATCCACAATCATTTTCGTGCCTTTGAACGATAATTCTATTTGCTTTCTATGCTTTGGTTTATATTAAGACGCCCGATAAAGGCCGTCAAGTATTATATCGTCACACCTCTTGACAGAACTTTTACAGAACCTATTATAAATACGTCAATTACAGAATTCAACCACACAACAAGATCAGGAGATAAACGATGGATTGTCCGGTATGTAAAGACAGCGCCATGATCACGATGGAACTGAATGACATTGAAATCGACCATTGCCTCGATTGTGGCGGTATCTGGCTCGATGGCGGCGAGCTGGAACTTTTGCTGGGCGATATGCAAAAAGCCCAAATACTGCTCGATGATTTCCAAATCGATAAGAATTGTAAAGAGAAACCACGCAAATGCCCAATCTGTTATCGAAAAATGCATAAGATCGTCGTCGGAACCGATAAGCCCGCCCTGCTGATCGATAAATGCCCTAAAAATGACGGCCTATGGTTCGATAAGGGGGAACTTGCTGAGATTGTCGAACGAGCAAAGCTCGACCCCGGCAGTAAGATCAACCAGGTTCTTCATGAAATGTTCCCCGATGAGCAAAATGAATAGTTTTTTTTCTTTTTGTTCCGATAATAACCATGATCTTACTCAAATTGTAAAGTATTAAAAAATATTTTAACCCCGAACCCCTATTTTGCCTATTTTATCTAATCTTTTTAAGTTAACCTTGCCGATAGCCAGCTTATTGATGGAACAAAAAATGATAACAAGGAAAGAGGTTAACCATGGAGACATTAGTAGAGCAGCGAACGGAATCACGAACAAGCGTCACTTGGCCGGTGAGTATGTGGCTGCCGGAAGCTAACCGGTTTTTCAATTGCCGAAGCTCGAATATCAGCCGCACCGGTGTCTTTCTGAAAGTCCCGATGACGACCCCGGTTCAGCTTGGACAGATTGTCGAGTTAAATTTCCCGCGAACGTCATCACTGGCTGAAGAAAAAGGTCAGTATGCTCGCATCAAACTCGGAAAGGTTGTCCGGGTCGAACGAAAAAGCATTTTCAGCGACGGGCAGATCGGTGTCGGCATCGCTTTTACGGATTCGCTGGAAAACGATGAACAACAGGAATCGAACTAAATAATAATTGCGTCGCTCGGAGGGCATTTATACAACCGATCAGCGACGAATTGGGCCACCCTTAATATGTCCCGCACCGACACGAGCGATCCGGTGCGGGAGCCGGGAATGAAACCCGGCTTTTTTATTTTTAAAACGACTTTACGGCTCCTTCTTTCTTTGCGGCTTGTTTTGATTTACTTTCTGTGTTATAGTAAATCCAAATGAGTACAACTAAAATATGGATAATAAGATGGATTCAACTGCCCAGTGCAGCTAACTTACACCCTTGTCTTTTAGCCTGACATCTGTTCATAATAGACAAACAGCCTGTTAAGGTCAAGAAGAAAGTGATCCATATGATAAATTCGCTGAATAAACTGCCCATTTGTTTTTTAGGTGTCTTTTTAATTGTATATGGGTGTCAGTTTTGCCTGGCTCCCCCACCCAATACCCTGTTCCCACAGGCCGGCCCGCCCGCACCGATGATTGATGTGGTCGATTTGCGCGATGCGGATATCGATACAAAACTGGCCGCAACGACCCTGCTCGGTCATATCAATAAAGGTGAAAAAACACATGTCTATGTCAAACTCCATGATCCCAATGCAAATGCCCCCGACGAGTTCTGGCTGGATTATATGAAGCAAAAAGGATACGTCCGGCAAATGCAAAATATTTCTGTGGAGGAATATTTTTCGAAATATCGCGATCATTATAAAAAGGTTATTGTCTATGATCCTGATATTCCCGGTTCGATTCATGTGGCGATGATGATCGGCAGTCTTGAGGAAGGTATTGTGATCAATGGAAATGATGTCGAACAATTTGGTGAAAATAAAGAAGTAATCGATCTTCGGGGCCGATGGGCCAGTAACGTCGAGGCTTATGAATGGGCATTCGAAAACTTGTGGCCGAAGATGAATCACGACATCATATGCAGCCTTCACCCAACATTTACAATGCACTATCTGCGGGATTATCTGGTGGCTAATAAAATATTCACATACTGGATTACTGGCAAAAACGCCGAGAATGGCAAAGTCTCCAGTTTTGAAAAGGAAAAGGCCTTTGCCGAAAAGCTCTTTGCATCAAGCCCCGCGAATATCCCATTGATCGGTTGGCATGGGGGCG
>CAZFDE010000066.1:0-14496 GCA_964517795.1 uncultured Pirellulales bacterium
GGCGCAGGCGATGCAGCCCATGTGGGGCCGGAACCTGAGGCCGCTCCCATCGAAGAACAGGGGCTCGGCTGGAAGAGCAGCTTTCGCAGCGGCAAGGGCGGCGATACGATCAGCAGCGGCATCGAGGGTGCCTGGAAGCCGAATCCCATCAAATGGGACATGGGCTATCTGGACACACTATTTAAATATGAGTGGGAACTGGTCAAAAGCCCGGCCGGGGCGAATCAGTGGCTGGCCAAGGATGTCGCCGATGAGGATATGATCGTGGATGCGCACGATCCCACCAAGAAGCACCGCCCGATGATGACCACGGCGGACCTGTCGCTGCGTTTCGACCCGATCTACGAGCCGATCGCGCGGCGTTATCTGCAGAACCCGGCGGAATTCCAGGATGCGTTTGCCCGAGCGTGGTTCAAGCTGACACATCGTGATATGGGGCCCATTACGCGGTATCTCGGTCCGGAAGTCCCCAAAGAGGAACTGATATGGCAGGACCCGGTGCCCGCGGTCGATCATGAGCTGATCGACGAGAAAGACATCGCAGATCTCAAGGATAAGATCCTCGCATGCGGCTTGTCTGTCTGCCAACTGGTCTCGACGGCATGGGCCTCGGCATCCACGTTCCGCGGCTCGGATAACCGCGGCGGTGCGAACGGGGCACGCATTCGGCTTGCGCCGCAAAAGGACTGGAAAGCCAACGAACCGGGCAAATTGAAATCTGTACTGAAAACACTTGAGGGAATCCAAAAGGACTTCAACAGCACGCAATCGGGTGGCAAGAAAGTTTCGCTCGCCGATTTGATTGTTCTGGGTGGATGTGCCGGTGTCGAGCAGGCTGCCAAAAATGCCGGTCACAACGTGACGGTTCCATTTGCGCCGGGACGTACGGATGCATCGCAGGAACAGACTGATGTGGAGGCATTTTCCGTACTCGAACCGAAGGCGGATGGGTTCCGTAACTACCTCAAAGCCAAATACAGCATCGGATCAGAGCATCTGCTGGTGGATCGGGCACAATTGCTGACGCTGACCGCTCCGGAAATGACCGTTCTCGTTGGCGGGATGCGCGTCTTAAATGCCAACTATGAACAGTCGCAGCACGGCGTGTTCACCGAACGACCGGAAACACTCACCAATGACTTCTTCGTGAATCTGCTCGACATGAATACAATGTGGAAGCCGACCTCCAAAGATGCAGACGTATTCGAGGGTTGTGATCGCGCAACGGGCAAACGTAAGTGGACCGGCACCCGTATCGATTTGATCTTCGGTTCGAACTCTCAACTGCGGGCCATTGCAGAAGTCTATGGATGTGAAGACGCCCAGGAAAAATTCGTGAACGATTTTATCGCGGCGTGGGATAAAGTCATGAACCTTGATCGATTCGACCTTGACTGAAATCGGCTCATTTTAGCAAAGCAGATAAAAGACGATGGCGGAAGCGGGTATTCAAAGATGCACTCGCAAATCCGGATTCCCGCACCTAAGGCAAGGCTTTCGCGGGAATGACAATTTATTTTGTCACGCGGTCTTAGTATCGGCCGTATGTTTCGGCGACTTTCTGCATGGTTTCGATATTCACCAGCGGGGTTGCCCACGGGACCTGGTCGCCGGATGAGAGGATGTATCCGCCACCTTCGGCTGCATCGTCGATAGCCTTTTTGCAGGCATTCTCGACGTCTTCTGCACTGCCCATCAGTAAAACATCGGTGGTGTGCAGATTGCCTTTGAGGCATAACTTGCGGCCGTAGTGCTGTTTGATTTCCTTCAATATGCAGTCGCCCATCGGCGGCGTTTCGAGCGGCTCGATCCCGTTGAGGTCAGACTCCTCGGCCGCGATCTGGACAAGCGATTTGGAGGGTCCGCAGCAGTGAAGGTGCGTGGGAATCCCCTGTGATTTGGCCAATGCGGTCACTTCTTGGAGCCATTTGAGGCAGAGATCCCGAAAGATCGGCGGCGGATTGAACAGCATCATACCGCTGTTGCCGATCATCAATACATCCGGTTTCCACGAGAGGATTTCCCTGGCCCGTGCCATCATCGCTTCGCCCTGGGCCTGCTTTTCCTGACGGACCCGGTCGGGGTGATCGTAATAGGCCAGCATATCCTGCTGCCAGTGCCGCAGCACCGGCAATCCGACCATCGGCGCAACGACGCCCTTGTCGCCGAGATATTGTCTGGCGTCATCGAAATAGGTTTTATCGACAGCATTATAATGCGGCCGAACCAAAGTGAAATCATCGTGGCTTTCGGGCAGGCCGATCTCAGATGCATTGACATGCGCACTGGGCTGGTCGGGCTGATAGACCAAGGCCCAGTCGGTCCATTGTTTTTTTCCCTTATGCTCGGTGCAGCCGCGAACGATCATTTTTTCATCGGTCTGTTCGACAATCGCCGGCGTCGGGTCGTTTTGGGAAGGCACCGCCAGCGGAACAAATGCATCCACGCCGAGTTGCGTGCAGGCGTCGATCTGAGCCTTCCAGATCGGCGGGTCGTTATAGACCAGCACATCCCAGCTTTTTTTACCCGAAAGCCTGATCGGCATCATCTCGAACATATCCGGTGCGGCCGGGACATGATCGGGATAACCACGGTTGAGTGCTGTTAATAGTCGTTCTTTACCGGTCATAGCGTTTGGTTATATACACCCGATCAATCAAAGCCAATAAAAAACTGGCGATAAACCAAAAAAGGATTAAAATCATACCGAACCAATCATTTAGTTGCAGGAGTATGCTAATGAAATACGATCTTCAGTTTCGTTTTATTGTTTTCGTGTTTTTGTTCTCTCTGTTCATCAAGCCTATTTTGGCATTAGATGAGCAAGTCGCGGCCACGTTAAGCGAAGAAAATCGAAAAGAACGGCTCGATTGGTGGCAGGATGCCCGGTTCGGGATGTTCATTCATTGGGGGCTGTATGCCGTGCCCGCCGGCCGCTGGAAAGGCGAACATGTTACCGGTGAGGGCGCACGCAGACTGGGCGAATGGATCATGTGGACCGCAAAGATCCCTGTCGCGGAATACGAACCGCTGGCCAAACAATTCAATCCGAGCCTATACGATGCCGAGCAATGGGTGAAACTGGCCAAACAGGCCAGCATGAAATACATCGTCATTACCGCCAAGCACTGCGAAGGTTTCGCGATGTACGATTCGGATGTGTCCGGCTATAATATCGTGGATGCCACGCCGTTCGATCGCGATCCGTTGGCCGAGCTGAAAAAGGCCTGCGACAAATACGGCTTGAAACTGGGGTTCTACTATTCGCATGTCTGGGACTGGCACGAACCGAACGCCCGCGGCAGCGACAACACATGGGACTGGCCCGACCGCAATGCCAAAGATCCCAATATATACTTCGAGAAAAAAGCGTATCCGCAGGTCGCCGAACTTTTACAGAAATATGATCCGGATATTATCTGGTTCGATGTGCCGACCGATATCCGCCGCGAACAGAGCGAACGATTCCTAAGCATTATTCGAAAATACGATCCGGCCTGTATTATCAACGACCGCATCGGCAACGGCCTGGGTGATTATGAAAGCCCCGAACAGTATATCCCATCGGTCGCAAATAAAGACTTCGAGGTATGCATGACCCTTAACGATACCTGGGGCTATAAGATCGACGATGTCAACTGGAAATCGCCGGATACCGTGATTCGCAACCTCGTGGATATCGCCTCTAAAGCCGGCAATTATCTGGTGAATGTCGGCCCGACGGCCGAGGGATTGATTCCGCCCGCTTCGGTGCGCATATTACAGGAAGTGGGCAAATGGATGAACCAATACGGCGAAAGCATTTACGAAACACACGCCAATCCGCTGGGTAATCTCGGCGAACATGTTCGATGTACGGCCAAGGATGACAAACTTTTCATTCATATTTTCGATTGGCCTGAAAGAGATGAACTGGTACTGCCGGCCATTCAAAACAAGATTAAAAAAGTGTATCTGCTGGCAGACCAGCGCAAAAAACCGCTTTCGTACAAACGAATCGGCAAATCGGGTATCTTCATTCGCCTGGATTCGGCAACTTTGCCGGCGGCGGCGCTTCACCCGGCCGACACGGTACTGGTCATCCAGTGCGAAGGCACGCCGCAGGCGGCATCGCAAACAACGCTGGTGGATAAGACCTACACCATAACATTGCATCCGGCCCAGGCAACGATCCACGGCCAAAAGCTCAGATACAATGTCGGCACGTTACATGGCCTTTCGGACCGTAATCGGCTGGTCAACTGGACCGATCCGAACGAATACATCGGTTGGCCCATTCAAACGATTCGCAAATGCCATTTCAAAATTGAAATGAACTACGCCGCCGCCAAATCCGTCAACAGCGAATGTGTGATCGAAATCGACAATCAGAAACTGCATGCAACGGTCATGAACACCGGCAGCGAAAATCGTTTCCAAACGTTTTCACTCGGTACAGTGACCCTGCAAGGCGGTGAGTCGAGCGAACTGTTGCTGAAACCGATCAATATCAAAAAAGGATCGCTGCTGAACCTGCGTTCGATTAAACTGATACCGATTATTCCTTAACTACTTATCGAAAGGATTGGATATGAACGAACAATTGCTGTTGTCGCTGGTGCTGGTGCTTATGGCGGGATTTTTTCAGGGCACCTTCGGTTTGGGGATGAAAAAATTCGCGCCGCTGGCGTGGGAGGCCTACTGGCTGATTTTCGCGGTCGTCGGCATGGTCACGATCCCCTTCATCTGGGCGTCGATCGTCATCCCGGATCTGACCGGGGCGATCTCGGCAGTACCGAAGGACAAAATGATGTGGTCGATGGTCTTTGGCGCCTGCTGGGGTGTCGGGGCGATTTTGTTCGGCCTGTCCATTACCTATATCGGCGTATCGCTGGCGTACGGCATTACCATGGCACTGGCGGCGGCGATCGGTTCGCTGATCCCGCTGATCCAGAATTTCACCCCCCATCCCAGCGTCCCATGGATCATCGGCGGTATTGCTGTGATGGTTGCCGGTGTGGCCGTGATCACCAAAGCGGGTATCATGCGGGACCGGGCACAGGGCGAAGAGGGCATGGCGATCGACGGCATCCAGCGCGGCAAATTGTTCTATCTGGGCGTTATCTTTTCGATCCTCAACGGCTTATTCGCGGCCCTGCTGAATGTGGGATTCGTTCGGGCGTTTGATGCCAAAGATGCGGCCATCGAACAGGGTGCCCTGCCGCGAAATGCCAGTCTGGCCGCGTGGTGTGTGGTACTGATCGGCGGCTGTGTGATCAACGTCCTCTATGCAATCTATCTGCTGATTAAAAATAAAAGTTTCAAAACCTACAAGACAGCCGGGGCGTCCAAAGGCGTCATCTGGGCGTTAATTACGGCGGTTTTGTGGTTTGCGGCGCTCGGAACCTACGGCCAGGGGGCCGCGATTATGGGCGAACTCGGCCCGGTTATCGCATGGACGATGTTTTTGGCATTGGCACTGGTCATCAGCAGTTTCTGGGGCCTGAAAACCGGCGAGTGGAAAGGCATGACCCAACCGCTGAACGTTCTGTTGATCGGCGATCTGGTCCTGATCGTCTCGTGGTGTCTGCTGGGTTACGCAAATTACCTGAATATGACCCAATGATCGTTTCAGTCAACGGGCACGAGCCAGACGGCTTGTAACATCAGGCCGGCCTTTCGATGCGGATTGATCGTGTCGGCCTTAAAAATCAGGTAATGTTTGCCGGGCGTCGGGACACTTACCTCACCCAGGTCAGTGATCACCTCCTGAGGATCATCGACATGCTCATTCGGTTCGATCCGGCCTTTTATCTTTTGTCGATCGATCGAAACCGTGACTTCGTGGCCGCCGGGATGGATATAGATGCGATTGTTATCGTCACCGAGAACCCGTTTTTTGGCGGTTACGGCGATCAGGCGGAAGTGGCCCGGCGAATCGATCTTAAATTCCCAGATGGGCCATTCCTTTATGTCCAGCCAGTTTTCGATATGGGCGCCGGTGGTCGAAAGTGACATCTGCGGTGCTGCATACGGTGTGTGGATACAGGTTCCATCGATCGCAACCGTTTCGATTGAAAAACCATGACGGCCGAACGTCAACGGCAATCCGCTGGCGGGCATTTCGACAATGCCGTCGGGCTGCTGGCTGCAGGTCGTATCAATGTCGGGCGTGCCGTCAATTTCAATCGCAATGACCGTAACATACGGATCGACGGGTTTGTCCGGCAGAGTTACAGAAAGCATGTTGTTTGCGGGATCGTGTGAAAATTTCAGTTTTTTTCCGCCGCACAGCAGATAGCACGATCGGACCGGGTTTCTGATCCCGGGCAGGACGATCTTATCCTTCGGCCAGTCTGTGACATGGAGGAAAATACATCCGGTTTTAGCGGTTGCCACACCCCAATCGAAATTGTGGTGGAAAGGATTGACCGATGTGCCGTAGATGGCCGGGCCGTTGACCTTCAGCCAGCGGCCCATCTCGGCCAGATTCACAACGCTTTGTGGTGGGATGCGACCGTTGGGATCCGGGCCGACATTGAGCAGATAATTGCCGCCGCGGCTGACAATATCGACGAGTTTTCGGATCGTATCGGCCGGGTCTTTGTATCGCTGGTTCGTCTGCCAGCTCCAGTGATCGTTGATCGTCGCGGGCACTTCCCACGGCGTCTGTGTCACGGCCATCGGGATCTGGTTATCGCCGGTCGAGAGATAATCGCCGTAACCATGGCCCACGCGGCTGTTGACAAGGCAGTTCGGCTGGATAGATTTGACCATTTGGTATAACTGTCGGCTCTGGTCGGGATTGATGACGGCCGGGGTATCGAACCACATCAGGCCGACCGGGCCGTAATTCGTCAATAGTTCGCGGACCTGCGGTTTGCATTTTTGTTCGAAATATTTTTCAAAATCCTTCTCTTCGGGTTTGAAGTCCCAGTCGTTACCCGCCCCGCCGGGGTGGTGCCAGTCCTGGGCGTGCGAATAATAGAAACACAGCTTCAGGCCGTGTGTTTTGCAGGCCCTGGCCAGATCGGCCAGAATATCTTTGCCGTACGGCGTGGCATCGACGACATCGAATTGCGACACCTTTGAATCGAAGATCGCAAAGCCGTCGTGGTGTTTGGCGGTAATCACGATATATTTCATACCGGCGGCTTTGGCGGTTTGGGCGAAAGCGTCCGCATCGTATTGGGTGGGATTGAATACGGCCGCCAGTTTTTCGTACGTTTCGACCGGGATGCAGCCGCGCCGCATGCTCCACATGGTCTCGCGGTCGATCACCGGGTCTCTCGGCCGACCGACGATCTGCTGCCACTGGTTTTCGGGCACACTCGGGATGCTCCAGTGGATGAACATGCCGAATTTGGCATCTTCAAACCAGTCCGTTGGGTCTTGTGAATTCATCGTGCCCGAATCAGTCATACGACTGCAGGACGACAGAAACAGACAAATGAAACTCAATGCCGTTACACTGGCCCGGATCGCAGCTTTTTGTTTTCGCATCGTTTTCTTTCCCTGAAAATTATGAATAGAGTCGCCGGTTGATCTTCTCGGATATCCTGAACGATTCGAGTGCGTCGTCGAAAGGCGATTTGATATACGTACGATCACCCGTTTTCAAAGCCTTGGCGAACATCAGGTGCTCCTGGCGGAAATATTCCTTTACGTTCTCTCCCTGCCATTTGAAATCTTTGCCCTTGAGAGTGCCGCAAGCCGAATCGCGATAAAAATCAATCACCAGATTGCTGTCATCGGTCTTGATATTCATCATCGCCTGCCAGGTGCGGGTGGACCAGTTATGGTGCAGTGTCACCAGAAGCGTGTTGCTCATCTCGAGGATGATGGCCGCATTGTCATAGGTCGTAACCTTGCGCGACCGCTTGAGCAGAAAGCTGTTGCCCATGACCTCGAATCGCCGGACCTCGGCGCCGCTGATATACCGGGCCAGGTCGATATAATGGATCGCCTGATCGCCGATGATCCCGCCGGAGGCCTCGTTAAGATAGGCCCCCGGATAACTGTCGATCACCGGTGTAATGGCCATCGGCCCGGAAAACGTGCAGGTCAGGACACAGATTTTATCGCGGTCGATCTTCGCCAGGACATGGTTGAGCGCCCCGCTATAGCGGTTCACAAAACCGACCGAATTGAGCAGGCCGCTTTTGGCCAGGGCCTTGGATATCACCCGCCCGGCGGCCATATTATGACACGGCGGCTTTTCCAGAAAAACAGGGATATTCTTTTGGATGCAGTACTCGATGACCGGCCGGCGGATCGATCGCGGTGTCAATAGTGAGACATAATCGCAGGGGCACTGATCGATCGCCGCTTTGAAATCCTCGAAATGCGCGGCCCCGTTTGCCCCGGCCAGCGTTTTGGCCCGGTCGGTATCGATATCGCAAAATCCGGCGATCCGAATACCGGCAATCTCTTTGATCGCCCGGGCGTGCGTGCCCGCGATCAGCCCGGAACCGATAAAAACGGTCTTAATCATGCCGCTCGCCCCAGCCCGCGCAAACCACAATGAATCGCAGCGGCCGATCACCGGTATTGACCAGGCCGTGCGTATGACTGTCGCCGGTAATGACGCAGTCACCGGCCTTGACCGGCTGGGATTTGCCGTCCATGATCATCGTGCCGGTCCCCTCGATAAAGAAATACAGTTCCTCATCGTTGGTGTGTTCGTGCTCGCCGACACTGGCCCCGACCTCCATGACATCATCGTGGATGAATTTCAGCCCGGGGCTTTTGCGGTCGTAATCGCCGAGATATTCCTTGCAGTGCAAAATCCCTTCGCCCTCGTGGCATTTCTCAACCGTCACATGCTTGACCTCGTCCCCTGATATAAATGCAGACATTTGAATACTCCCTATCATTAAAATTGATTCACCGGCCAAAAAACCTGATCGCCGCCTTGTTTACCTTCACCCCACTGACTTGGCTTGCCGCCGTCATCTTTAAAATCTTTGCCTACGCTGTATAAGATAAAATCTTCATCTGTCTTTTTATAAATCAACGGCTTATTACTATAAGGATCCATCGGCATCTTTTTAATATAGCCGCCTGAAATCAGTTCCCCTGATGATACGGGAAAAATGCCTTTGTCAGCTTTGTATCTCAAAATTGCTATTGTAGTAATCAAGGCATCACCTAATGCTTGTTTCATATGATACAGGTCACATAAAAGACCAAGCATTTTTATGTTATCATTCAGAAAATAGTTGTCTTTTGTTAATCTTTCTACATAAGCCTGATAGCTTGATCCATCCTGTTGCATTTGCCAGGGTGTCCTGTGGATCATTGTATCAAGTTCATCATATAATGTTTGATACAGCCGAAGGGTTTCCTTGCGACCTGGATGGTTCAGGCAAATCAGAACCGCTCTTATAAATGAAATAGAAGGAGTGATCGGTGAATCTTTTTTATATTCATACAGTTTTGCCGGAATCAATCGTCCGTTTCCCTTGTCATCATCGGTGAACATTCGCTGAGTGATATCGAAACCATATATTTTTTCCCCAGCAGCAAAATTGAGCGGTCTTGACCTTTGGGTTTGCTGTTCGATTTGCTGCTGGAAATCAGCCAAAACGGCTGATTCAACCTCTATATGATCAAGTATAGAAAAAGCCGTCTGAAAAGCGATGGCATTGGCCGCAATTCCAACAAGTTGCTCTACTAAGGTCACCGGTCCCGAATAATGTAATCCTATACGATGGATATCCGTAATACGAGTAAAAGCCAATTCTTCTTGTCCGTCAATCACATATAATTTTGCCTGTAAACTCAGCATGTGTGCAGCAGTCCGTATTTTTGATAATTCGGATAGTTCGATATTCGACATAAAATTATCCGTGCCGTGGCGTTCAATCCAGCAATACGGCTTTTTCACAGCCTGCTTCAGGAAATCCATCGTGTTAGCATTTTCCACAAGCCAGGTTTTTAATTCAGTCAACTGTGAATCATTCATGTCGCCCGGCCAGATTTTTATGTTTTTATTGATGAATTCGGGGATTTCGGAAAATGCATCAAAGGCTTTTTGATAATACGGTGCCGCATTTTTGTTCGGATCAAAATTGTCAGGCTGGGTAAGCTTATTATATTCAGAAACGTAATCATGTTTAACGGTAGGCTTGGCTGTTAATAAAGGCAATATCTTGATGATAAAAAAGACGAATATTATTACTGCGAGGATAACAACCATGATTAAAATATATTTCATCGTTTTGATTCCTAATACAAGCCAATAAAATAATATTTGTATGAATTCAATTAGCAAGTCCAGTTTCGTTCTGTTTTATGAATAATACGCTTTGGCCTGAAGTTTTTCCATAAAAAATACGAATATGAATTTTCTTGCTTAATTGGTTTTTGGCGGGTAAATTAGCGGTCATGGCGGACGAACAGGAACTATTTGACGATCTTAAGCCCAAGAACAAGGTGTGCCCGTTCTGTGCGGAGACGATCCAGGCCGCGGCCATCAAGTGCCGCTACTGCGGCGAGTTTCTCGACACCGACCTGGCCAAAGAAGCCGAGCGCAAGCAGCACTGGCCCGGTCCCGCCCAGTACCTCCAGCAATCCGAGCCGGCCGAACAAGTCCCCCCGCCGCAGGACGTGGATAAGGTCCTGCTATACACCCGCCCTTCGCTTTTGGGACTGGTGGGGATGTTCATCAAAGGCGCGATCTTTCTGGCCCTGGGCATCTTCCTGATGGCGTATCGCTTCGAGGACCTGACGGCGTTCGAGAACGTCAGCCACTGGCCGATCACCCAGATCCGGATGGTCACCGGCCTGGGGATTGCGATCGTGGTACTGCTGTATCTGACATATGCCTCTCTGCGGCTCAAGATGATCGAATATACCATCACCACCGACCGCATCGAATACTGCAGGGGCGTGCTCGACCGCCGTGTCGATAATCTCGATATGTTCCGCGTGATCGATTTGAAATTGCGGCGCAGCCTGCTGGATGTGATTCTGGGGATCGGCTCGGTCACCCTGACCACCACCGACAAATCCGACCCTTCGTTTACCTTCGAAAAGCTCAAACACCCGCGAAAACTCTACGATATCGTCAAGAAATCCTCGCTCCAGGCCGACCAGAAGCAGCGCGTCATCCACATGGAATAGCGTTTTTCCGGTTTTTTTACGGTTTTTCCTGATTTCGCTCAAATTTTTTCGATATCCCACTTTTTGCGCAAAAAATACTTGGCCTGTGCCGAATCTTGTATATAATGATATATGTCGTCGGAGGAAAAATAATAAAAAACGACCGTTCTAATTATGTTCTTTAGACATGAGTGCATATTTAGAAATTCCTCCTTCTTGACTTAATTGCCCCTCGGCAGTTAGGTTTGGAACCCCCGGAAGGCGGTCAGACACCGGACCGCTTTTCTATTTTTAAAAAGGAAAAATCAGACCGATGCAATTCTTTGGATTGCTGCATCCAGTTGATTGCTAATGCTGGGCCATGTGAAGCGGTTCATGTAGTCGGCCAATCGGCCGGGATCGGTATTCCAGAAAGAACCTTTCTGTAAATTTTGCGATAACGGGATCAATTTATTGGCCAGGGCCGTGACCGTACCGTCATAGAAAAAATCGTCACCTGTTTCATTGCCGGCCGGGCCGAAGATTTCCGGATAGGCCAACCGATTCGGTACAACCGGATAGGCTCCGGCCAGGGCGGCCTCAACCGCGCTGATCCCGAAAAATTCATGGTCGGCCGTCGAGACAAACACATCAGTATCGGTCAATGCCTTTTCATAATCGTTTCGGCTTTGCTGATAGCCCCAGCGATCGATATGATCGGCGAAATCATTTTTGGCCCATTCGAAAACCTGCGGCTGGTCGCGGAACTGCTCGCCGATGACACTGATGCGAAAGTCAACGCCTTTTTGCTTGATAATCTTCAATGCGGCAAAGAAGTCATCGGGATTCTTGTCGTGCTCCCAGCGTGCGGCCCAGAGAATCCGCAGCGGCCCGGCTTTGCGCTGCCCGCGCTTGGCACTGACACGGACACCGGGCGGATAGACCGCGGCCTTTTTTCGGATCCGCTCAACGGCATCGAACGGCTGATAGTCCGGCATTCTGGCAAGAAACGCCGCCAGTGCATCGAGAAACGAATCGCGGTGAAAGGCCGAATTGAACCAGACCGCATCGGCCGCTAAGGCGGTGGTCATATTGGTCATGGCAAACTGATAATCGCGTTCGCTTTCAACCCGCACCGGATAGGTGAGCTGGTTTTCGTGAAAATAGACGATTGACGGCAGCTTTTGAATCACCTGCAGTGCGAGGCCGCGAAACTCGGCCAGGTTCAGCATATCCGAACAAAAAATGATATCCCACGATTGGCCGTTGGCGACGCGATCGGTAACCTGATCGGCGAACGTAACGGCCGCGTGACGCATCCGCCATTTCCACTTATATGCGGGCAGCGTCAACAGCGTCCAGTCATGCCGGCTGGCGGCCGACCAGGCATCGAGAAACGCCCGATGACTGCCGCCGTAATATGTTTCCAATGCCAAAATCTTCATATGTCCGATTATAATGCCTGAATCGGCGGTTGACGAACAGGTTTTCTTTGACATGCCAAAAATCGGGCGGTAAAATTACCCTGCATAAGCGGTTTTGGTAACGAACAGGAGAACAGAATGAACTTCGAAAAAAATGGACGCATATCGATTGCAGCAGTATTGATTATTTTTGTCTGTATTTCACCAGTTCTTTATGCCTCACCTTGTTGCGAAGGACATGCAAAACAGAAACCCCATCCATTGTTTAAGACATTCAAGGCCGAGCCGATCGCCAAGGGTGCCCCGCGAAAAAGCGATGTATGCCTGTCGAGCCGCTGGCCGCGGCCAAAGGATGCCAACGATCCCTATGATACGTTCGATATCTGCGAGAAATTCCACGCAACACGGCTGGAGTGGGTCTATACGCAAGATCGCGAGTTTATCGCCAGGGCGAACAAACGCGGGCTGGATGTGATGGCGACACTCAACGCGACGATGCCCGACGTGCCCGGGATCGAAGTCTATGAAAAAGGCCGCATGGTGCACCCCGACGGCAGTCTGCATGTGGCGCCGTGGATGACATGGCAGCCGCCGCCGTATATGGGATGTGCCAACAGTAAAGAATATAAGGCCAATATGATGGCCCGCGCCAAAAAGATCCTCGATGCCGGTGCCCGGGGCCTGCAGTTTGACGATCCGTATATGAACTGTCATTCGCGGCACTGGGATATCTGTTTTTGCGATTATTGCAATACCGGCTTTCGGGCGTATCTCAAGAAAAAGCTGAGCGAATCCGAACTGGCCGAACTGGGGATCGAAGACATCGACACCTTTTCCTATAAGGCATACCGTCACGGCGGCGGCAAATCCGAGCAACTGAAAAGCCATTTCGTCGATTACCAGACGGCCGTTACGCTGGCCTATCACCGCTCGATCCATAATACACTGCGAGAACAATATGGCGAAGAAATATCGTTTTCGAGTAATAATTCGAGCATCCGCTGGGACCCGCCGTTCGATATGTTCGATTACGGAATGTGTGAATTGCATCATTCGCTGAGCTTTCCCAAGACCATGTATCAGCGGATGAAGCTGACGTATTCGCTGGGCAAAAGCCAGGTCGTATCGTTTCACAACACGACCGCGGCCGGGCGGCGGATCATCGGTTCGCTCTATGCCCTCGGCGCCAATCCCCTGGTGCCGTGGGATGTGTGGGTCAAGGGAACCAGCCGCTATTACGGCAAGCCCGCCGAGTTCGCCGACCTTTATGGATTCGTCCGGGCCAATGCGCAATGCTTCGACGGCTACTCAATGGTCACCGTCGAGAGTTTCGATATCGACGATGAAAATGGCGATTTAGTGTCAATCGAGGGTGGAGAGATTTTCGCGGTGCTTCGGGCCGTACCGGGTTTCGATAAGCCGCTGGTACTGCACCTGATCGACTGGTCGGATCCGCCGGCGGCCTTTAAGCTGCATATCGCCGAAGACCAGTTGCCGATGTCGATCAAAAGCGTGAAACTGCTGCGTCCGGTTGAATATGACCGGGCGAAACACGCTGACGCCGAAAAATCCGGCGATTATTCGAATCTATCAAAAATGGTGCAAGTCAATATAACTCGAAAAAACGGGGTTATAACCATCAATGTGCCCACACTTGATCCCTGGGCACTGTTGGTATTTGAATTGTAAACTGCTGTAAGCGATGCAACTTTGCTTATCGCCCTCTATTGACGACCTGTTTTTCCGTTGAAAAAGGCCCAATCGGGTGCTATCCTTGCCATCTATGAAGTATTCACTGCCCAAAGATACCAGTCGCCGGGCCGCGGCCGTCCAATACGCGATCCTGCGCAAAAAAACGCTCGCCGAGCGGGCCGAGATGACCCTTTCACTCAATCGGATGCTGCGTCGCAACCTGATCGTGGGCATTCGGCACCGTCATCCGGATTACACCGACCAGCAAATCCGCCGAGAACTGTTTCGCATTCTACACGGTGAAAAATTATGTAAA
>CAZFDE010000067.1:0-14088 GCA_964517795.1 uncultured Pirellulales bacterium
ACTGCATATACGCAAAAAACAACCTTCACAGAAATTTATGAAATATTCGGGATAGGACCTAACCTCTTATATTCAATGTATATGTAAAAAAATTTTTATTTTACTTGAAATAAATTTTTTTATTGCGCATAATCATTGAAAATATATTTCTAAAATTCAGCAAGTCAAACAGATGATCGATAACCGTATCAAACTGGTGCGTCGTGCAATCCATTTCAACCGTCCTGCACGGGTTCCTTATAATTTTGACGAGAACCGTACGCCCGCTATTGAGACAAAATACGGCGATGACTTTATCTGGGTATTTGCCGAACCGTCCGAATCGTTTGAACCCAAACGCACCGGCGAAAATGAATTCGGTGTCATTTATGAAACCCTCGATACCAGTTTCGGCCAGCCCAAAGTTCATCCTATTTCGACACCTTACGAAATCGCGACATATCCCCTGCCGGATTTTAGTGAACCCGGCCGTTACCAACGCCTTGAAAAACGAATTGCCGATCATCCGGACAAGTATGCACTGGGCATGTTTCCCCATTTTCTGTTTCAGGTTCTGTTTGATCTGATGGGATTTGAGAATTTCATGCTGAGTCTCTATGAATATCCCACATCTCTCGAGCAGTTATTGGACAAACTGACCGAAAGCTGCCTGGTCGTCGCGGACCAGATGTCCGCGCGGGGTGTTCACGGGATCATTGCGATCGAGGATTTGGGCGTTCAGGATCGATTGTTTATTTCACCGCAGCAATGGCGACAATTTTTCAAGCCCCGCTATGCTGCCGTTATCCGGCGAATGCATCAAAACGGAATGGAATTCTTTATTCATAGCTGCGGGCAGATCTTCGATCTGATCGAAGATTTTATTGAGATCGGGGTCAATGTGCTGCAGATCGACCAGCAGCACCATATGGGCATCGAGCGATTGGCTGAATGGTATGGGGGGCGAATCTGCTTTTTCTGCCCGGCGGATATTCAACGGGTCTTAACGGTTTCGGATCAGCCTGAACAGATCGAGCAAAATGTGAAATCGTTAATTTATCATTTTGGACGGTACAACGGCGGTTTTATCGCCAAAACATACCCCCAGCCGGAAAGCATCCATATCCCGGAAGAAAATAATTCATTGATGTGCGAATTGTTTAAACGATACGGGCAATACCCGCTGTCGTTTACGATTTGAGAATTGAAAGCTGAAGCTGGACATCCAGCCATTGCCCGCCGGAGCCCTGCCTTTTTACCGAAAGATTTTTAATTCGCATCCGTGTATCCGATTCTCTAATCCCGCGCAGAAAATCCACCAGCTCCGACATGGATAACCGATTCATCGAAAGATCGACGACGACCTGCGAATAGTGTTGGTCAAACGGGATAACCTGCTGATTCATCGAACGGACGCGCTGCTGCAGTTCACAGGCCTTGATCAACTTCTCGGCATTGGCGATGATCTCGAATCCATCATCTGCATTGATTTGTTCGTTCACGCGACCGAGCTTGTTATTGATCATCTCATATCGGCCACTGAGCTGATTGAGCCGGCTTAACTCCTCTTTCTTTTGGGGAATCAGCCTTTGGAGGGTTTGCACTCTTTGTCTGGCGGGTACAATCAGTCCACTGTAGCCCCACCACAGCACCAATACACTCATCCCACCGAGAATGCATATCCTTTGTTTGGCGCGTCTATGCAACATCATGATCGTGTTACCTTAATTCCATCACCATCGTAAACGTTACCATTGATCGATCGGTCTGTTTTTTGATATCCTGGATTTCGACGGATTCGAGCATCTGTGATTCGGCCAGTGCTTCTCGCCACTGGTGTGCATTATGGAACGATGAGGCATTGGCCGTGATATAAATCTTACGCTGATTCATCAAGAACGATTCCAGCGCGACGGCTGCATCGTCCGGCATCGTTTTGGATAAAATATACAATACTTCCAGCGGGCCGGCCGTACGGTCCAGAAAACCGAGCTGCCGGTATGATTTTTGCGATTGGTCAATTTTCTGCTGCAACTGAATGACCGGGTTGACGATGTTTTTTTCTTCGGGTACGGTTTGACTGAACAATCGATTGATCTGCTGCTTGAGTCGGCCGTATTGACGCTCCAGATGCCATCGCTGCACAAATAGTCCGGCAATCCCGACCACCACAATCGAAGCGGCCAGTGCGGCATACGTTTTGATCTCTTTTTTGATATCCAAAGCGGAGGAAAATCGGTCGAATTTCTTTTTGAAAAAATCTGCGCCGCTGAACCGCTCGGGTTGCAGCAATCGCAGGGCGAGTCCCTCGGCTAACGTAATCGAATTATCCGGCTTGAGTTCGGACAGTCGGTTGACATTGGTAAATGGATCGACCGGAACCATTTGGAGAGTCGTTTTTTCGGCGAATCGCTCGCCGGCGGCATCACAGACATCATACGCTTTCATCCAATAAATTTTAACCGCGGTATCCGGATCGGTTTTGAATACATGACGATAGGTCAAAACCAATTCTTCTGCAATACGATTCAGGGTTTGCTCCATGGCTTGGGGATCTTTGCCGTTCAGCGTATCGCTGATGGGCATATCACGAATCATGACCAAATGATTTTGATCGCTCACGGCTATGGTTACATAGGTCTCATCTATATACAACAGCATGGCCCGGTCGTTGGCAATTTGGGGGTGGTTTTCCACGACGGCCGCATGCAGGGCAAAAATCGGGGCATCCATGATCCGGGGATAGGCATTTGCCGCTTCAAACAGTTCGATCCGTTTCTGCAAGGCCGGTTTGGAGACCGCCGAGACAAGCATGGTTTTTGCATTGGATTCGCTTTTGTGCTGATCGCAAACCTGCCAGATAATATCACTGGCGGCGATGGGAAAATTATTCTGTATGATCGATCGGTCCAATGGATCGTTTTTCGGCGAATCCGAAGATATTTCAAGATTTCTGAAAAAAACCGTACCATACGGCATTGCTGCTGCAATCGCAGCACGCCGATCAAATCCGTGATCGTCGAACAACGTTTTCAATATTGCCGACGGTCGATCGCTCGTACGACGGGTTCGAGTGGAATAAATCCGTTCGATGCAGAACCGATCGGCATTTCGGACCATCTGAACCGCCGAAAAATGATACGTTCCGGCATCAATGCCGATAACCCGTTTTATTGTTTTATTTTTGAACATGTTTTCGGTCGTTATAAAAGCTATCATTGTCGGTATATCACTATATCGACGTTTTTTTGTTCGAGATTATGACGAAGAACGGAAAAAATCTCACAATTTCGGGTTGATGATCGGACCTTTGCGGTAACCGCAAAATAGGGCTGATTGGGCCGTACGGTCGATACAGCGGCCAGTTCAAAGTACATTGCCTGGGTGATGCCGGGTACGTTTCTCAGTTCAGCCGTCGATCGAAACGGTGATTGCTCCCGCCGCTCAACGATCATTCGGGCAGACAGCGGGTCCATCCCTTCATACAGCGTCTGAATCACTTCCTGAGGGGCCGTGTTTATATTAATGTACCCATCACCGTAAACCGTCAGAAAATCTTTAAGCAGATGATATACTGAAAATGACACATCCTTGATATCGAGCAGCTCATCGAGCATCCTCAAAGGCCGGTTCATACATTGTTTTGGGGTCGCAAGGTTCAGATAATAATCCGATTCCGCCCCCGATGAGGCATATTGACCGCAGAACAAAGCAGTTACATCATCATCGGGATCGATCCAGTCGATCATCACCGCAACCAGATCATAGCTGATCCGCCGATCCATCGGCAGTGTCTGGTTCAAAATGTCAATCAATCTGAATAGCTGCATGATGCGTTTGTGATTCGGCTGACCGTTTTGATCGATCAATTGGTTGATATTCAGCTTGCCGTTTTCCTCTGTCAGACTGATCTGACAAGTCATATCGTTGACTCTGATCGGGGTTTCGGCCGTCAATAACTTTTCAATCCATTCGTTTTCGGTATCCTCCTGTTGAATGGCGGTGATGACCAGATTGATCCCGGCATGGGCCGAGTGAATCATCTTATGATAATCCCTGAATTCATCGGTCTGCTGTAAGGCCGCCCGTGCCCGTGTATTCATCATGCACAACAGGACCGCCAGCGAGACAATAGCACACAATACGACAACCAGCACAAACCCTTTTTGGGATGGTCGATTGACTGCCATTACGTGCCCTCCTGCAGCGATTGAGCGAACGTAGAACCCGACATGACCGGAACAACCATCGAATACGTCAAACGCTGCCGATTGGGGGTTATGTATTCGATTTCAATGCGAACGGCAGCCGGGAGCTGACGCGGATCATTCGGCTGCCACTGGTTAAGCCAATCCCGGCCGTTATAGAAACGCAATTTCAGATCATGTACATTCTCAGCGATCACTTTCAGGCTTCGATGGTCTTCTTGTGCATTTGGAAGGTATTGCGAAAATGCTCTGCAAACAGCGGATAACCGATGCGTTGAACGGTCAAAGCTATAGTGTACCTTAAACACACCCGGGCGGCAGCGGTAAGGCTCAAATCCGCCGCCGGCAGTGATAAATTCGAAGCTGATGTCCGTATTCGCCGAACCTTCAACGTAAAAGCCGCCCTCATTTTGACTTCTTTGATCCAATGGATCAAACGATCGATCCTTGTCTACCGATTTTTCACCGGGATTGATCACGGATCGCAGGTGTCGATCCAGAATCATCATCAATTGGGCCGCTTCAAGTGACCGTGTCATGTGCTGATCGGCTGCTTTGGCACAGCGTGCAGTGACGATGTACGAGCCGAAGGTAATCGAGAGAATGATCGAGATCAGACTCGCCGCGATCAATAGTTCGATCAGCGTAAAACCGTATTGTGCCTTATATTTTTTCATTTTGGTGATTGTTGAGCGATCCAGGTCGAAATCGATATTTTTTTTCGCCGATGACGATCATCGTATTCAACATCAACGGTCAATTCATCGAGCCCCTTGATCAACATAGCCTGATCGGCGACACCCGAAATTCTCCGCTGCCATTGATAGACCGTCGCATGGCGTTCGACGCTGCCGGATGCAGGCACCGGGGTATCTTTGGAATCGATCAAGGATTCATTGAGTTTCTCGTGGGCCAGCAGGACGGCCTGTTGATTCAATTGAGCGGCCCGGACCGTCCGTACGTTAATCAGATGGAGATTCAGCAGGCTCAATAGTGCGATGGCGATGACACTCATCGCGATCAACACTTCGATCAATGTAAATCCCCTGCCGGTCCCATGGGTATATGAACATATGCACTTTGGAAGCTTATTCACCCTCAAGGTTCCAGCTTTCAATATCGGCGTCGTATTGCGTTCCACCGTCCTCACCGTCTTTCCCATATGATTCGAGATCGTAATCCTTGCTATGAACGCCCGGGGACAGATAAATATACGGGTTGCCCCACGGATCAACGGGAACCTTGTCCAGATACCCGTCGAAGTTGTATCCCTTGATCCCCCCCGGATCGGTCACCAAAACATCCAGCCCTTGCGAAGTGGTGGGGAAGCGGCCGGTATCGGTCTTGAACAGCGCCAGGGCCGATTCGATACTGCGGATATCCATTTGGGCCTTGGTGCGTCTGGCCTGTTCGGGGCGGCTAAGGATACGCGGAACGATCATCGTTGCCAGTAATCCCATGATCACCACCACAATCATGATCTCGATCAAGGTGAACCCTTTTTTGTTCATGGTTTTATGTTTCATTTGACCTTCTCCTAAAACGACTGATTAATTTCAATGATCGGCAGCAAAATCGCCGTTACGATAAATCCCACGATCAATCCCATGACCAGCAAAATGGCCGGCTCCAACAATGCAGTCAATATCTGTGTTTGCTGTCGAAGATCCTGATCGTTGAGTTGGGCAATTTCAGATAATGCATTTTCAAGCGTTGCGGTTGTCTGGCCGGTCGAAAGAATATGATACACCAGCGGATCGAACCGCCCTGTCCGCCCAAGGGCGGATGCCAGGTCGTCGCCGCGACTGACTGCATCGTGGATTTGATCGAGCGACTCCTTGATCAGTGTATTGCGGGCAATCGCCTTGGCGGCCTTTAAGGCATCGAGCATGGCAACACCGCTTTGCAGCAGAACGGCTAATGTCGAAGCAAAACGCGCCAGCTCCACTTTCATCAGCAGCGTGCCGATCAAGGGCGTTTTCAACAGGATCGTATCGCCTATCCGCGCGCCGGCGGGTGTTTTTCGCCAGGCCTTCAAACCCGCTAATACCACGATCAGTAATACCATTGCCCAAAACCAGTTTGCTTTTATGAATTCACTCGCTGTGATCAAAAATACCGTTGGCCGCGGCAGTGCCTGATCAATCTCATTGAAAATACTGGTAATCGAGGGAACGACATAGGCCAGTAAAAACGTCAAAACGCCGATCGCCACAACAATCATCATCAATGGATATGCGATTGCCGCCCGCACTTTGGATCTCAATTGAGCGCGATTGTGCTGCATCCGGCTCAATCGAAGCAATATCTCTTCCAGATTGCCGCTGAGCTGTCCGGCCGCAACCATATTGATATAGACATCCGAAAATAATTTTGGAAACACCGACAAGGCCTCTGCAAAATTCTGACCTGCATTAATATCGTCTCGAATCCGTACGACCACCGCATGCAGTGAGCTACCCTTAAATTGCTGTGCCAATGCGGATAAGGCCGGCACCAGTGCCATTCCCGACCGAAGCAGAACCGCCAACTGGCGGGTGAATAACATGATCTGCTTTTGGAAAACCTGACTTTCGATATCGGCGGTTTCTTTAGAGACCACAACCGCTGACAGTTTCGCAGACTTCAGTTCACGGAATTTTTCTTTGAGGATTTGATAATCAAGCGCCGGCATGATCTATCCCTCCTCGTGCAGGGATCGAATTATCCTGAGTCACACGGCAGACTTCTTCAAGCGTTGTGATGCCCTGAGAAACTTTAAGAATGCCGTCATCCCGCAGCGTTTTCATTCCCTTATCCAAAGCCAGTTGACGAATCGCATGCGTGGTCGAGCGGCGAACGACCTGTTCTTTAATATCATCGTCGATATTCAAAAATTCAAAAACCGCCGTACGATCATAGTATCCGGTATTGAAACACTCCTGGCACCCGTCTCCGCGGTACAACTGCTCCGAGAATCCCTGTTCATCAAGCAATGCCGGAAGCGTGATATTTCGCGTATCGATTGTTTTACAGTGCGGACAAATCATCCGAACCAGTCGTTGTGCGATCACGGCACAAAGCGACGACGAGATCAAATACGGCTCGATCCCCATATCGACCAGACGGGTAATCGCCGAAACAGCGTCATTGGTGTGCAATGTACTCAGGACCAAATGACCGGTCAAAGACGCCTGAATCGCGATTTGTGCGGTCTCGGCATCACGAATTTCACCGACCATAATAATATCGGGATCCTGGCGAAGGATGTGACGCAGGCAATTGGCAAAATTCAGATTGATCTTGGGTTTGACCTGCATCTGCCCGATCCCCGGCAACTGGTATTCGACCGGATCCTCCACGGTCAGGATGTTCTTTTGGCCGTCGTTGAGTGCATTCAAAGCGGCATATAATGTGGTGGTTTTCCCGCTGCCCGTCGGACCGGTCAGCAGAATAATACCATGCGGCAGATTAATCACTTTTTTGAACTGCTCAAACATCCATTCACTGAACCCAATCTGCTGGAGATTGAGTTTCCGATTGGATTTATCGAGCAGCCTCAAGACGATGCGTTCACCGTTGAGTGTCGGGATCACTGAGACTCGAATATCCACACAATTATCGGCCACCTGTACGCGGCTCTGGCCGTCCTGCGGCAGGCGCCGTTCGGCAATATTCAGATTCGACATGATCTTGACACGGGACAACAATGCCGGCGCATCTTCTTTGGGCAGGGTCATGTAATCATGCAATACCCCGTCAATTCGAAAACGAATGCGGATATGGTCTTCATACGGTTCCACATGGATATCCGATGCGCGCGCCATCAGGGCCTCAAACAAAATCTTATTGACCAGTTTGACAACCGGCCCCTGATTGGCCACATTGAGCAGATCTTCCGTGTGGGACTGGTTCGGTTCATACGTTCGATTGGGCGTTTTGGCGGGTTGGGCCGGCGACCGGGCCGTATTCGGCTTCTCACCGGATAAATAATACCATTGTGAAATCGCTTGCTCGATTACCTCGGCCGGACACGATACACGGCGACAATCCTGTCCCAAAACAGCTACGATCGCATCATACGCTTCAATATTGGACGGATCCGCCATCGCAACCGCCACCTGCCCTTCGGATAAAACCACCGGAATCGCGCACTGTTCTTTGAGAAATTCCAAATGGAATTTCCGAATCAGTGTCGAATCGATCTGGTCGGGTTCGATCGACTGGATCGAATGAGTTGTGAGTAATTTCTCAGTCACTGACAACCTCCTGATTTGATCCGGATCGGGTATGCTGAAGCCAGAATTCCGCGATTTCCGGCTGAAAGATTTTCTTTTTGCGTTCGGTCATACTGATCAGGGCCTGCTGGTCGGCCATGATCTCGGGTGTAATAAAGATCAGCAAATTGGTTTTCTGGATACGGTCTTTGTTGTAACGGAACAACCCGCCAAGCAGCGGCAGATCCCCGACCAGCGGTACTTTCTTTTGTGTTGTGACTTTATCATCCCGGATCAATCCGCCAATCACCACGGTCGCCCCGCTTTGCATGGTGACCACTGTTTCGGCCTGACGCTTGGCGGTTGTGGGCGTATCTTCGTTGCCGGTTGTGCTTTCGATCAGTTTTGTAAATTTGTTATTGACTTCAAGTCGGATCATGCCGGCCTGACTGACATGGGGTGTGATCTCCAGTTCGATACCCACATCTTTATATTCAAATCTCTTGATAACGGTCGGGGTGGACGGGTCCGTTTCGGTAATCCGTGAATCGGTCACAAAGGGAATGTTTTCGCCGACAATGATTTTGGCGGTTTGATGATTGCTCGTTAATATTTGCGGCGTGGAAAGAATATTGACACCCGACTTTTTATTCAGCGCATGGAGAAGCGCACCGATTTGGGTACCTGAACTCGTCTTTCTCCATGCTCCGACAGCCAGGCCTTCGGTATCGCCGCCAATAAAATCAACCCGCGGACCGAAATTGGTACTGCCAAAAGCCCGAATACTATCGGCAACAGCATCGTCAATCGTCGACCAGTCAATACCGATCTCGGTGAGATCATCCTCGCTGACCTCGACGATCAGCATCTCGACCATGACCTGCTCGCGAATGATATCCAGTTTTTCCACAATGCCTGAAATTACTTCGAAATCCTGTTCCAAAGCGGTAACGATCAAGGCATTAGTACCGACATCCGCGGTTACATTGACATTTTGAGAGGCTTCGAGAGCCCCCGTAATTTTAAGATTTGTCAGTGCCTGGTTCAGCGACTCGGCAGTCTCCTTGGCGGGTGCATTCTTCAGATACACCACATGTACGTTATTCGTACGTTTGGGCCGCTCGACATCCAGTTGCGTGATCAGATTTCGGATTCTCGACAACTCGGCCGGATTGGCCTGAATGATCAGCGCATTCGTCCGAACATCGGCGATAATACTCATGGCCGGCACCCCCGAATCGGAGACAATCAGTCCATTGGCATTGCTCATGATTTGCGTAATTTGTTCGCTAAGGACCTGTGCCGAAGCGTAATCCAGATGAATAACCGAAATTTCCTGCTGAGAACCCACCACATCGACCTTCTGGATGATCTTGGCGATGTGATGAATATTGGCGGCAGTATCGGTGATCAACAGCGAATTCGTCCGGGGATAGATCGCCATATGCGACCCGCCGGCCAGCAGCGGCTTGACCATTTCACTGATCTCCCGTGCATCGGCATAACTGAGCGGAATGATCTGGGTGATAACCGAATCGGTTTGGGGGATCGTCGTCGGGTCTTTTCCCACCGCGACATTGAGATTTTGCTGGGACGCTTTGGATTTAGGGACGATCTTTATCACATTGCCGACCGGCACCGCGGCATATCCCTTGATGTCCAGCACCGTCTCCAATACGCTGTACACCTCACCAAGACGAATCTGCGAGGGAGACATCACGGTCACGGTACCGCTGACGGCATCGTCGATCACGAAATTGATACCGGTGATATCGCCAATCGTCTTGAGCATGGTTCGGATATCGACCTTGTCAAAGTTGACGGAGATCAGCTCGTCTGCCAGTGATGGATCGCTTAAGGTCGGTAAAACGGAATTATCATCCTGAGCTTTTACATCGGCTCCGGCCGACATCCATAAAATCATCAAGGCGACTAATCCCAGCCAAACGGTATTGAACATCATGTTTCGGTTATCGATCATCATTTCTCATACTTGCGGCCGTTACTTGAATTTGAATGAAAATTCATGTAGCTCATCGCCGCGTTTCAGTTCAAAGTCTATCTCATTCATGGATCGTGCTTTTTTAAAAACCTGATACGCCTTTACTTTGCTGTCCAGCAACTGACCATTGACCGAGCGAATCACATCTCCGTCCCGCAGGCCAAAGGCCAGTGCCTCGGGAACCCGGTCCAATCTGGTAAGTTCCAGGCCCTGCATTTTGCCATCGACTTTATGAACACGGATCTTGGCCTTTTTGAGGATCTTTTCGATCTTCTTGACATGCGTCTGGATGACGATCGGGGAGGGCTCCTGGTCGATGATCTCTTCAATCTCCTCAAAATCATCTGATACAGGCGGTTCGAATTCTTCAGATGAATCTTCATACGCCATCGAACCGCTTGGAACGGCTTTGAGACGCAGGACTTTTTTATCGCCATCGTTGTTCAACGTAACGGCGTCTTTATCAATTTTTTCGATATTGGCATCCAGGACTTTCTGACCGACTTTGTATGTTTCCACCGTATTGGTTTTCAGATCTTTAATTACCGCACGGGAAATCGCCGGGCTGCCTGCAATCGTACCGAAAAGCGCCAAGCCCAGTTCCTCTGCTGACGAATAAATCAATGCATCTGCCCCTTCAGCAGTCGATGAGGCTTTGCGGACCACCGCAACCGAATGACCGAACAGTTTGCTGTTGACAATCACATCGTATTCGGGTTCGATCGTTACCTGTGGCGCAGGGCTGCCGGTCGGACGGACCGAGACGGCAGACGCCGCTGCAGGCCCTACAGCGTCCGCCTGTACGGCAATCCCTGCCATTCGAATGATCATTGTCGCCAAGATCACCGAAAGCGCTGCTTTGCCGGCCCATAAGGCCTTGTACACATACATCTTACATCCTTTCCTGCCAGAATCCGGCATTTTTGAAAATATCGACGTGATATGAGGACGACTTAATCGTCCTGGTGATTATTTTGGCAATCCCTTCGAGGTCAACGCCAAATGCAGATGTTCAAAGCCAACGATCTTACCATGTGTTTTTATCGGACAATTCTCTTATCCCAGATGGGCCGACATGACCAAATAAACCGTGTTACTCAAACCATGAAACAGGATCGGCGCCAAAAGTGATCGCGTCCGGATAAACATCCAGCCTAAGATCAGGCCGGGAAAAAACGTCCACAACGCAACCCATCTGCTGCTAAGCAACATATGGGCCAAGGCGAAACCGGCCGCAGATAACACCATAGCGGGTATATAACTCCAATGTCCGAACCGCGGTGACCACCGCGTGCACAACTTTTCGATCGTCGTCTGCAGATATCCCCGGAAAAAAATTTCTTCGGCAACCGCGACATACATGAATTGATAAATGAGCCATGTAACGGGATTCTGCCCCTGACTCCATACCGGCTGGTAGGGTAAAGGAAATCCTGCTTTGCGAATCAACCATAATCCCAGATACATACTCGGGAAAACCACCACCGAAATTCGGCACACCAGCCGCAAGGATTCAAGGGTATGATCAAAAACCAGTCCGACATCCTTAAAATCCGATTTTCTTAGGATTGCCGGTATGATCGTCAGCATAACCAACACAGCCGGAACAATAAACCATGAATACGATTTTAATACGCTATGTTGAATCACGTGGATAATGCCGATCATCAGCGAAAAAATTATGATCATTTCCTCCACGCGTCTATCGTGCGATGAAAACCCCGAAAAAAATCCATACCCGCTCATCTTCCGAACGGGTATGGTATCTGTCTCGATCTGTTTGCGTACCGTATCCATGCTTACGTACTATTCAACCGATGTTTTTTATCTCTTCGTCTCAACAGTAACAGTACCGGTAATAAGATCGCATAAGGTAAAACATACTCAATGATCGATGCATGGCCGTTATTTCGGCTAAGCGTGCAGCCGCCGCTGCCGCCGCCGCTGCTGTCGGAAGAACCAATGGTCGATTCGGTAATCACAAATTGTGTAAAGTGTGTCGTCTTGAACCGAATTGCCTTCATTCCGGAATCCAGATTGATAATTTCAACATCGCTGATGCCCTGCTGACTCAGCGATCCGGCCGTTGCATCGTACCAGAACGCTTTGGCCGACTTGTTATCATCGGAAACGGAGTACGGAATGGTCACCGTGACCGGCTCAAGGAATTCGGTTCCGCTGGGCCCGAAATCAAATGCACCGAGGCACTCATACGTAAATGTTTGCGGATTCTTGACTTCGGCAATTGACATTTCGATATCCGTCGCATAGGCGCCAATCGGCACATATAACGAGGCATCATCCAAACTGTCAACACTTTCCAACGGGGTTCCAATCGTCACCGATTCATCGGTCGCAACAACACGCGAATCGATCGGCGTGGCCGTAATATATGTGCTGGCCGCATAATAAATATCGGTTACCCGGTTTCGCGAATCTGTCCAGACCATATAAGGATACCCGCTTGTATCGATATTCATTGCCGGCGTCACCTGATTCGATGTGGTTGAATCGTCGCCGACAAATACATTTGTCCCGTCGCCAGTCGAAAGCTCTGCAAAGTAAATATCCGTATCGCTGTTTCGTTCGTCCCGCCAACAGGCAAAGGCTTTGAGATCGATACCGGTTGTCCCGTAAACCGCTATCGCGGGTTCCTGTTGAACGACATCACCCGCATCGTCAACAATCGATGTACCGGTTAACGGACTTGTCGGCAGGCCGTTGGTCTGAGCGTAGTATATATCACCATTACCAACGCTGTCATCCACCCAGAGAAGATGCAGATTCGAGCCGGATTGTTCACAGCCGAGCACAGGCGAATGCTGGGATCCCGCTTTTATAACCACCGGAACATTCGTCCACGGGCCATTATTCGATGCGGCCGCATAAATATCGTCGGACCCGTTACGTTGGTCGGTCCAGAGAACATAAACCGTATTATTCGCATTAACGGCGATCGCCGGTTCTGTCTGATCCGTCGAATGCGACGTGACCGCGATTGTCGAAGCCGTGGCAAAACGGTCGGATGAACCGGCATGATAAATATCCCAATTGGATTCGACATCATCCTGCCAAACCACATGCAATTGATAAGGCGAAGCAGGCTCAATGGCAATTTCCGGATTGAGCTGATTGCTGTTTGAATTCGAAATCAGCTTCGGCGCCGACCACACAGCCCCATCGGTAGAATAGGCGAAATAAATATCCCAGTTGCCGTTGCGATCATCCTGCCAGACGACATACAGGGTATCATCCGGACCAACCGTCATTGACGGATTTATTTGATCGGCATTGCTGTTGGTGATATTCACACTGCTCTGAAAAGCACTGGCACCGGATGCCAATTTGGCGACATAGATGTCACGGCTTGCGGATTTGCCGCCCTGCCATACCACCCATGTATTCGAAGCACTGTCCGTGACCGTCATCGAAGAAGCTTTATCCACATTTTCACCGGAATCAACCTGCTTATTTTGCCCAAAAGTTCGCATTTCCGTCTTAAAACTCAAGGTTGCTTCGTCCATTGCGTTGCCTGCAATATCCGAAGCGTTTACCTTAAGGGTCATGGTCTGATCATAACCATAGAATTCATCCGACTGATAGACATAACTATAACTTGCCCTGTTGCCGCTTCGACGGCAGATACCGCTGCTGCTGGTATAGGTGCTGTTATTACCCGAATACACCATATCGTCATTGAGCC